>DATFUQ010000037.1:0-2406 GCA_035260745.1 Lacunisphaera sp.
CCCGCCCTCATCCTGCTGGATGTGTTGATGCCGGGCATCGACGGCTGGACCGTGCTGACCAAGCTGCAGAACAAGGCACAGACGGCCGACATTCCGGTCATCGTCGTCAGCGCTGTCGCCGACTACGAGATGGCCATGTCACTCGGCGCCTCGGGTCTGTTGTCCAAGCCGGTGGACGCCGCCCGGCTCACCGCCGAGATCGCTGCCCAGCTGACCCCCCTCTCCAAGTGCTTCGTGCTGCTGGTCGAAGACGACGCCGACTCCCGCACCCTGGTCATCCGCATGCTGGAGCGCGAGGGCTGGCACTTCCACGCCGCCTACAACGGCTACGCCGGACTGCGCGTCCTGAAGAAGGCCGTGCCTGCCATGATCATCCTCGACCTCAAGATGCCCGGCATGAATGGCCTCGAGTTCCTTGAGCATCTGGGAAAAAATCCGGTCTGGGCCAAGATCCCGGTCGTCGTGGTCAGTTCCATGGACATCACCCCGGAGATGCGCGATTTCCTCACCCCGCGCGTCATCGGCATCCTGCAGAAGGGCCGCTTCTCCCGCGAGGAGCTGGCCGATCAAATCCGCCCCGTGATGCAAGCATGCGCGCTTGCTGAAACTTGAATAGTATCTATCAATCAACCCCCCTCCACCCATGCCCAAGATCCTGCTCGTTGAAGATAATGAAATGAACCGGGACATGCTTTCCCGCCGCCTGGAAAAGCGTGGCTACACGCTGTCGATCGCCATCGACGGCGGCGCCGGTGTGGCGCTGGCCAAAAGCGAGCTGCCCGACCTTATCCTCATGGATATGAGCCTGCCGGTCCTCGACGGCTGGGAGGCCACCAAGCAGTTGAAAGCCGATGCCACGACCGCCGGCATCCCTGTCATCGCCCTGACCGCTCATGCGATGGACAGCGACCGCCAGAAGGCCCTCGGGGCCGGATGCGACGACTTCGACACCAAGCCGGTGGAACTCACCCGCCTGCTCGCCAAGATCGAGGAACTCCTCAAGAAATTTCCGCCCAAGCCCAAGGCATGAGCAGTCCCGGCGCCAATCCCCCCGCCGCGGGAGCCCGCCCGCCCAACTCGCTGGCGCCGTTCATTCGCGCGATCAAGTCGCGCGACCTGGAGGGCGTGTCCAAGCTGCGCCACACCCTGCGCACCCCCCTCAACCAGATCATCGGTTACAGCGAACTGCTCATGGAGTCGGCGCAGGAGAACAACGCCGCGGCCATCCTGGTTGATCTCCGGCGCATCCATACCTGTGGCGGCCAGCTCCTCTCCCAGATCAACGACGCCCTGGCCCCTTGGAAAATCGAGACCGGCAAACTCGACTTTGCCGGATTGCAGCGCGACCTGCGCACGCCGCTCAACGCCGTCATTGGCTACGCCGAGCTCTGCCTCGACGAGGCCCGCGCCGGCCGACACGACGACCTGGTCAAGGATCTCGAGAAAATCCTGCAAGCCGGCAAGAACCTCAATGCTTTCTGCGAAAGCGAGGACTACTCCGAGCTGTTGGAGGCCGGCAGCAGTTCCGCGGAGCCGGAGCTCGCCCAACCCGATGCCCTGCTCAGTGGTGCCGGGGCTCCCCTCGTCACCACGCAGGATTACGGCGGCTCGGCCCCGCCCATGCCCACCGCCCGGCTGCTCGCCGTGGATGACGACGAAATGAACCGCGACATGCTTGTCCGCCGCCTGCAGAAGCTGGGCTACCAGGTCGGCGAGGCCGCCACCGGCCGCGAGGCGCTCCAAAAACTCAAGGACGGCAATTTCGACCTCGTGCTGCTTGACATCCTGATGCCCGACCTCGACGGCTTCCAGACCCTCGAGTTCATGAAGGCCGATCCCCGCCTCAAGCACATCCCGGTCATCATGCTCACCGCCCTCGACGACGTGGAGAGCAACGTGCGCTGCATCGACGCCGGCGCCGAGGACTACGTCGCGAAGCCCTTCAATCCCGTCATCCTCCGCGCCCGCATCACCGCCTCGCTCGACAAGAAACGTCTGCGCGACCAGGAGCAGGCCTTCCTCAATCAGTTGCAACTCGAGCGCTCCAAGTCCGAGCGCCTCCTGCTCAACGTCCTGCCCAAGGCCATCGCCGAGCGGCTCAAGGCCGGCCAGCGCACCCTGGTCGACAGCTTCATCGATTCCACCGTGCTCTTCGCCGACATCGTCGGCTTCACCCGCATCGCCGCCAAGCAGTCGCCGCACCGCACCGTGCAACTGCTCAACGAGATTTTCTCCGGCTTCGACCGCATCGCCGAGCAGCTCGAACTCGAGAAAATCAAGACCATCGGCGACGCCTACATGATGGTCAGCGGCGTGCCCATCATCCGCAACGACCATGCCGAGGCCTGCGCCACCGCCGCCTTCGAGATGCTCGAGGCCGTGCGCGTCTTCAACCGCCGGCACCAG
>DATFUQ010000038.1:0-3608 GCA_035260745.1 Lacunisphaera sp.
GCGATGACAAAAACGAGCAGCAGGGGATAGATCGGAGCAAAGGAAGAGATGGTGAGGACGGGGAAGGACGTGGCTTCGATCATCGCATGCATCAGCACGGAGGCGGCGCAGGCCCCCCAGGCCGCGGCCGCCACCGTCAGCGGAAAAGTCCATTGGCGCCGCCGCGCCGCCTGGCCGGTCCGGAGCAATGCGACGATCTGGGTCAGGCAGAACAAACCGAGCAGGACGGGCCGCAGGGCCTTGCCCGTCTGGTGCAGTACGCCGACTTTCCAGGCATTGAGCAGGTATTGGGCGAGACCGACCGTATCATACTCGTCCTCGGGCGGGGAGAGACGCTCGCGGGTGAGATCGCGGAACAACTGCAACTCCTCCGGCGAACCGGTGCTGGGCGGCGGGCGCGCACCAAAACGGCTGAAGCGCACCACGAAATCCGCCAAGTCGCCCACGGCGTGCACGAATGGACCGGTTTGCGCCTTGCGCCACGGAGGCAGGAAACCGCTGCGCGCGCCGCCGGCGGGCAGCCGCCCCGTGTCGCAGGCCTGGTTGATTTCGCGGGCGAGCTGGCGGTAGAACACCAGGGCCTGATGTGCGTTGCCATGATGACCGGCCTGGGCGACGGCTTCGCGCAAGGCCCACACCAACCATCCGCCGCCGATCTGCTCCTGCTCCGGCGGCAGGTGGGTGAAGAATTCGGAAGCACCGGCCCAGCCGCGGGCGACCCCGGCATCTAACCGGCGCTGCACCTCGGCAAAAGCCGGACTGGCGGCGGCCATCGCCACCCGCGCCTCGCGGGTGACGGGAACGCCGGGCAGCTCCGGTCCCACGCGCACTCGCAGCATGGCGCCATAGGCCTCCTGGAATTCCGCGGCGCGAAACTCGCAGGTGCCAAACCAGCCATAGTGGCGCTGGTTCAGGGTGCAGACGAGCAGGAGCGGAATCGCGGCGACGGCCAGGGCGAGGCCGAGCCGGCCGGCGGCGCGCCGCGCGGCGTCCCGGGAGATTTGCCAGGAGCCATGCAGGTAAGCGCCGGCCAGCAGCAGCGCGCCGGGGGCAAACCAGATCAACTCCTCGCGGGTGAGATAAAAGGCGGCGCCGGCCAGCCCGAGCAGCAGCACCCACGGAGTCTGGCGGCGCGCGGGCTCGGCCCGGCGCAGAGACAGCGCGATCAATCCGGCAAAGATCATCAGGCCGAGCGGCCCGTAGACATGCTGCCGGAGCACGCGGCCCATGCTCGGGGCGTCGAAGGTCATCGGGTTCCAGAGGAGCAGGGTGTAGACGGCAAACTGCGCCCCGGGCCGGGCCAGGGCGGGATGCAACGCCCGGGTGAACAGGGCGCAGGCCGTGGCGTAAAACATCTGCTGGGCCAGGAAGAGCGGCACGCCGAGTGAAAAAACGGCCGCGATGAACAGGGAGTAGAACGGGCCCTTGGCGAGGGTGAGTTCATTGTAAGGTCCCAGCCACTCACCGCGGACCAAATGTTGGGCCAGCTCAAGGAAGAGCCGGTCGTCGAGGCCGGCGCTGCCGATCGCATACACCCCCTGGCCGCGGGTGAGCCAGAGCTTGAGGACCGTGAGCGCGAGCGCGACAGCCAGCCAGAGCCGGTTCCGGTGGACGGCGGCGGTCATGCGGCGTCGGCGCGAGTATCGAGTCGCAGCACGCCAAGAAAGAAACTCATGAGAATCATCTGGCAGCCGAGCACGAGGCACAGGGCACCCGGGATGACCCAGCGAAGGGTCTCGGCCGGTTGCAGGGGACCGAAGCCGTGGCCGCCCCAGATCCACACGGCGCCGATGGAGAGGGCGAGGCCGGCCGCCACCAGCACGCCGCCGGACACGAGTCCTGACTCGAGCGTCACATGACGGAACCAGTCATCAAAGCCCGCTTCCGGCCGACGCAGGCCGGACCGGATCGCGAAGAATTTGCTGAGCACGGCGAAGGACGCGGCCTGGAAGCCGATGAGCACGGCGACGGCGGCGAAGAGCAGCGTATGCACATCGAGCGTGATGCGCCCGAGGGGCAGCGGCCCCTGCAGCAGGGCGCCGCCCACGATGATGCCGGCCGCCATCAGGAAAATGCCCGGATACCAGAACAGCCAGCGCGGGCTGAAAAGCAGCATGAAACGAAGATGCCGCCAGCCGTCGCGCCACGGACGCAGGTGCGGCGGCCGGTCGCGCCCGTCCTTGCGCAGCACGGTGGGCACCTCCTCGACGCGGAGCCCGAAGAGCACGGATTTGATGACCATTTCCGAGGCCAGCTCCATGCCCGTGGTGCGCAGATCCATGCGACGATAGGCGTCGGCGGAGAAAGCGCGCAGGCCGCAGTGAAAATCGCCGATGCTGGTCGGGAAGAACAGGCGACCGACGAAGGAGAGGAGCGGGTTGCCGAGGCGGCGGTTTTTCCAGGGCATGGCGCCGGGCTGGATGCCGCCGAGAAACCGGTTGCCCATGACGAGATCGGCGCCCGCGCGGAGGCGCGCGACAAAGCGGGGCAGGTGGCCGAAGTCGTAGCTGCCGTCGGCATCGCCCATGAGGATGAAGCGGCCGTGCGCCGCCGCGATGCCGCCGCGCAACGCCTGGCCATAACCCTTGAGCGCGATGGCCACCACGCGCGCGCCGGCGTTGGCGGCGAGCTCCGGCGAGCCATCCGTGCTGCCGTTGTCTGCGACAAGCACTTCGCCGGCGATGCCGGCGGCGGCGAGGGCGGCCCGGGCCTCGCGCACGCAACCCGTGATTGTCCGGGCCTCGTTGAGGCAGGGCATCACGACGGTCAGCTCAAGCGGTGCAGTGGAGGGGGTTGGAACGACAGGCACGGGCCGGAGTAAAGCACGCGGGTCCGACATGGCAAAGGCAGAAATGCCGCCGTCGAAAACTCCGCCGGCGGCCCGGGCAAAACCGCGATCAACGCCGGCGGGTTGCCCAGGCAACGCCGGCGCTGACGAACGCAACCAGGGCGATCATGCCCAGCGAAGTGTGCAGACTCGCGTGATTTTCGCGCTCCAAGTTCTGGGCCAGGATCACGGCGAGTTCGGGATTGTCCGTGGGAATGGGCGGCGCGGCGGCAACCCAGGCCTGGACATCGGTGCGTCCATCATAAAGCACCAGCCGGGCCCGCCGGCCCAAGTGGGAGCGGACATCGACCGGCCAGTAGGAGATTCCGTCTTGGTTGGGCCCCGGGCAGCCGATCTCCTCACCCACCGTACGGCCTTGATCGTCCACGATGCGCAGGCGAAGCCCGTTGCCATTGCCCGTGGGGTAACCGGCATAGGGCACCACGAGCCAGGGTTTGCTCAGGACGAAAGGGGAACTGAGGACGGTGCAGGTCAGTTCGGGTCCGGCGGGCGCGGTGCCATAAAATTGATTGCGGAGCACCACGGGCATGATCGGCGCGGCGCCCTGCAGGCGCTCGGGTCCGAAGGGCGAGGGCGTGACAAATTCAAAGGTAAGGCCGGTCACGGCCTGATCGCCGCCGAGCATCTGACTCCAGCGATAGGCCTGATCAAAGGCCAGGGGATTGTTCCAGGAGAAAAGCGAGCCGGCGGAGAGCAGGCCGACGGCGAGGGCGATCCGACCAAGCCAGGGATCGGGCGTCACCGACAGCGGGGGCGGTGG
>DATFUQ010000039.1:0-3299 GCA_035260745.1 Lacunisphaera sp.
CCCGCATCCGGAAAACCTGCTGCCTGTCCTCACCGCGCTCGACCCGGCCGAGCTGGTGCTCGTCGAGGGCGACTTGGCCAAATGGCAGGCCGTCCCGCACGAGCAGCATGCGGTCCATGCCTTGCATCAGTTCTGTGCCCCGCGACTTTGCTCGGAATTGCCGGGGTATCATTTCGAATCCACCAGTGGAGCCCGGACAGTCATGGATGCGCTCGGCGTGCTCAACCTGCAGGGCTTCGGCCTCGCCAGCAATCATCCGGCGCTCGGCGCCGCGGGCGCGGTGGTCTACTACGCGACGGAGAATCTCTGCGCCAAGCCGGAGAACCTGCGCTCGCTGCAGGAATACCGCACCAAGCACACGCTCCTGCTCGATCCCGCCACGCTGCGCAACCTCGAGATCTTCCAGTCCACCCACGGCACGCGCGACGCGTCGCTGCTCGGCGCCATCGACCGCAGCACGACCGCCGCCGGTTCGCGCCTGCTCGAGCGCTGGCTCGCCGCGCCGACCCTCGACCTACCGGAGGTCAACCGCCGCCAGGCCGTCGTCGGCGAACTGCTCGCCCAGCCCAGCGACCTCGCCCAGCTGCGGGAACTGCTCAACAAGGTGCGCGACATTCCCCGCATCCTCGGCCGCTTGCAGAACCGGCTGCGCAACCCGCGCGAGCTCGGCGGCGTGAAGGACACCCTCGCGCAGATTCCCGCCATTCACTCCACCTTGGCCAGCTTCGGAGTGGAGCTTTCCGGCAAGCGAGAATCCAAAATCGGAAATCTAAAATCGCAGCTCGCCGCCCTGCCGGCCCTGCGCGAGCTGCTCGCGAAGGCCCTCGCCGATGAGCTCCCGAACGATTTGCAAGACGGCAATTACATCCGGGCCGGCTATGACACCGAGCTCGACCGGCTGCGCAGCCTCACCACCGGCAACAAGTCCTGGCTGGCCGAGTTGGAGCGCAAGGAGCAGGAGCGCTCGGGCATCAAGAGCCTCAAGGTCCGCTTCACCTCCGTCTTCGGCTACTACATCGAGATCACCAAGGCCAACCTCGCCAATGTGCCGGCCGACTACATCCGCAGGCAGACGACCGTCGGCGGCGAACGCTACGTGACCGAGGAGCTCAAACTGAAGGAGAAGGAGATTTTCTCCGCCGAGGAAAAATCTCTCGCCCGCGAGTTGGAGCTCTTCACCGGGCTGGTCAGTGCCGTGCTGGCCGAGGCCGCCACTCTCACCCGCACGGCCGACGCCCTCGCCGAGCTCGACGTGCTCGCCGGCTGGGCGGTGCTGGCGCGTGAATGGGATTACTGCCGGCCGCAACTCGACGAAGGCGGGATCCTCGGCATCACCGACGGCCGCCATCCGGTGGTAGAACAGATGCTCAAGTCGGGCAATTCACCGGCCATGGGCAGCCAGGCCTTTGTGCCGAACGACACCGGCCTCTCGGCCACCGAGGCGCAGATTCTGCTCATCACCGGACCCAACATGGCGGGCAAGTCCACCTACATCCGGCAGGTGGCGCTCATTACGCTGATGGCGCAGATCGGCTGCTGGGTGCCGGCCAAGGCCTGCCGCATCGGGCTGGTCGACCGCATTTTCTCGCGCGTCGGCGCCAGCGACGATCTCGCCCGCGGCAACTCGACCTTCATGGTCGAGATGAACGAGACGGCCAACATCCTCAACAACACCACGGACCGTTCGCTCATCATCCTCGATGAGATCGGCCGCGGCACCTCGACCTACGATGGCCTCAGCATCGCCTGGGCCGTGGTTGAGCACCTGCATCGTTCCCCCGAGCGCGGCCCGCGCACCCTTTTCGCCACTCATTACCAGGAGCTGACCCAGCTCGAGAAGCACCTGCCGCGGCTCAAGAACTATTCCGTCGCGGTGAAGGAATGGAACGACGATATCGTGTTCGTCCGCCGGGTCGTGCCCGGCGCGGCCGACCGCAGCTACGGCATCCAGGTCGCCCGGCTCGCCGGCCTGCCGCTGAGCGTCATCGACCGCGCGAAGACCATCTTGGAGAAGTTGGAATCCGACAACCGTGCTGTCATCGTTTTTGTGACCGTTTGCACCAAGAATCGTGCCTCGATGCTAGCGACTCCGGCGATGCACCAGTCCATCCTTGAGGCATGGAGCGCCGCGGGACACTGGCTGGTCGGGCGCTACGTCGTCATGCCTGATCACATCCACCTGTTTTGTGCCCCGGGCGTTTACCCGGTTCGACCGCTTCTGAATTGGGTGCGGTTCTGGAAGAGCTTGGTGGCGAAATCGGCTGGCGTCGGCGCCGATTCCCTGTGGGAGAAGAACTTTTGGGACACGCAACTGCGCCAGGGCGATAGTTATTCATCCAAATGGGAGTATGTGCACAATAATCCAGTCAGACACGGGCTGATCACCCGAGCCGAGGACTGGCTGCATCAAGGTGAACTGAATCTATTGCGCTGGCATGAATAAACGGCCCAGCAGGAGCTGGGCCCTCCAGCCAATCCTGAGTAAACCCATGGAGGACTCAGCTCCAGCTGAGCCGTTCACTCAATACGCCACGGTGAAATCCCCGGGCAGTGGCGCGGCGGCTTTGAAGTCATGGGACTTCCCGCCGAACTCGTAGGTAAAGCCGGTCTCGAGCGAGTGCAGGAACAGCCGCTTGTTCTTCGTGCCCTTGGCGAAGGCCCGGTTCCGCGCGAAATCCCCATAGGTCTGGTCGCCGACGATCGGCAGGTGCCGCTTGGCGCACTGCACGCGCAACTGGTGGCTGCGCCCGGTGCGCGGCTCCAGCTTCACCAGCGAAGTGGAAAAGTTTTTCTGCGTGTGCTTGATGAACTGGAACTGGGTTTCCGCCGGCACATTGCCCGCGGTGGCGGTGCGGATCTGCCCGTGCGACCGGTTCACCGCGAGTTTGTCATGCCAGAATTCGAAATTCTGGCGCGGCTGGCCGAACACCAGCGCCTGATAAACCTTGCGCACCTTCTTGTTCAGGTAGTGGTCGCGGATGGCCGCGGCCAGCTTCTCGTTGGCGGCGGTGAGGATCACCCCGGAGGTCGCCGAGTCGAGCCGGTTGAGCAGCCACAGCCGGCGGTCCGAGCCGTCGGCCGCCTTCCAGGAAAAACACTGGGCCTCCTTGTCGTAACGGACGGTCAGCAGCGCGCGGGGCTCGTCCTTGGTATCGTTGGAATGCGAGAGCACACCGTGGGGCTTGTCGAAGGCGGCGAGGCCGTTCGCATCACGCGTCAGCAGGCGCACACCGTTGCCGAGGGGCAGCGTCTCCCAGAAATCTCCCGGCAGCCCGCTCACTGGTAATAAAATCCGAAGG
>DATFUQ010000040.1:0-13237 GCA_035260745.1 Lacunisphaera sp.
GGCGCGGCGGGCATCGGTTCGGCGTTGTTGGGGCGGCTGGCGGACCACACCAGCATCCGTTATGTGTTTCAGGTGAGTGCGTTTTTTCCGCTCATCGGCTTGCTCACGGCGTTCCTGCCCGAGGTGGAACCGAGAGGAAAGTCCACGACCGGCTGATCCATACCCTTCCGGTCCAACCAGTCCAGCCCAAGCCATTAAGTATACTATTAGTTGACATCTACCGGAGAGGCTGCGTCAGGGAAGAGACCGAGCGGAGCCGTTTGCTATGGCTTGAGCCAGGGCACGGCTTCAAGGTCGACGTTGCCGCCGGTAAGGATGAGGCCGATGCGCCGGCCGGCGCCCGGCACCTTGCCCTCGAGGATGGCGGCGTAGGCCACCGCGGCGGACGGCTCGACGACGATGTGCAGTTTCTCCCAGACCTCGCGCATCGCATGGACGATGCCCTCCTCGGACACGGTGACGATGTCGTCCACATATTGCTGGATGATCGGGAAATTCTTTTCGCCGGTGCAGTTGGTGCGCAAGCCGTCGGCGATGGTCGCGGGTGTGGGGATGGAGATGCGTTTGCCGGCGCGGAAGGATTGCGCGACGTCGTCGGCCAGCGCCGGCTCGACGCCGATCACCTTGATGCCGGGCTTGAGCGCCTTGGCCGCGACCGCGGTGCCGCAGAGCAGGCCGCCACCGCCGACGGGACAGAGAATCACGTCGAGATCGGCGGCATCCTCCAGCAGTTCCAGCGTGGCCGTGCCCTGGCCGGCGGCGACGCGGAGGTCGTCGAACGGGTGCACGATGGTGGCGCCGGTCCGGGCCGCGACCTGGGCGCAGGCGGCTTCGCGGGCGTTGAGGTTGGGCTCGCAGAAGGTGATCCAGCCGCCGTAGCCGCCGACGTTCTGCACCTTGGATTGCGGCGCATTGGTGGGCATCACGATGTGGGCGGTGATGCCGCGAAGCTGGGCGGCGCGCGCGAGGGCCGCGGCGTGGTTGCCCGAGGAGTGCGTGACCACGCCGTTGGCGGCCTCGGCGTCCGTCAGGGAGAAAACGGCATTGCAGGCCCCGCGCGACTTGAAGGCGCCGGCGGCCTGCAGGTTCTCGCACTTGAAAAAAAGCCGGCCGCCGCAGGCCAGGTCGAGCGCCTCGCTGGTGAGCACGGGGGTGCGCTTGATGAAGGGCTTGATGCGCTCATGGGCGGCGCGGATGGCGGCGAGGTCGAGGGTGGAGGACATGAGCAATTCAGCAGGAAGGATTTAACCACGAAACACACGAATGACACGAAAAGAAAACATCCGACCAACACCAATTTCGTGTATTTGGTGTATTTCGTGGTGACTATCCGGGAAGGGTTTGATTTTGAGTTGGGCTGGGCCAGCCTCGCGACCATGACAGTCAAAAGACTTCTCCACACCCGGATGCGATTGAACGATCTCGAGCGCTCGGTGAAATTCTATGAGCAGGCGCTCGGCCTGAAGGTGACCCGCCGGCACACCTCGCCGCGCGGCGCGCAACTGGCGTTTCTGGCGACGCCGAACAGCGACGAGGAAATTGAACTCTGCCAGATGCCCGTCGGCGCCGCGCCCGTGCAAGTGCAGCCGGACCTGATGCACCTGGCCTTTGCGGTGGACGACCTCGCGGCTTTCGCCGTGCAGCTTGAGAAGAAGGGATTCAAACTGAGCGACGGCCCGACCAAGACTTCCAGCGGCTCGATCATCGCCTTCATCGACGCGCCCGAGGGCTACGAGGTGGAATTGATTCAGAAGGCCTAGTGAGCGCAGGCGACAGCGCGGCGACGGACAGGAGCTGGGCCGGCGCCTGGCCGGATGCGCTGGCGTTTATCGCCGGCCTGGCGCTGGCGTGGTTCGGCCATTGGGAGACCAAGGATCTTGTGTGGAGCCTGTGGCTTTCGAGCCTGCTGGTGGGCTATGCGATGATCGTGTGGGGCATCTTCGGGATCGGGGCGTTCATTGCCGCGAAGGCGTGGGGTGATCGAGAGATGCTGCAAAACGAACCCCAGGCACCGATGGTGGCGGGCGGGGCGGTTATGTTGGTGGGCGGTCTGTTTCTGCTGGCGTTTTTCACAGTCCATTTCGGCGGCTTCCATTTCGTGCACTCGGTCTTCCTGAATTCTTTCTTCCCGATGAGGCCGGGCAAGAATACCTGGCCGGACGCCGCGCTCTACCTGCAGGTTTTTCGGGAGTACTGGCCTTTCGTGCTGGTGGCGGCGGTGGCCGAGCGGCGGGCGTTCCGTCTCGCGTCCGCCGACCCCGGGCCACCCGACACCTCCGTGAGGGCCGAGGACATCACCCGCCGTCTGGCGAAATCGAAGGAAGGGTTCACCGGCATGATGGCGCCCTACCGGAATGTTGTCCGGATGCACATGCTGATTTTCTTCTTCGCCTTCGCGCACTTTGCGAAGCTCGACAATTTCCTGGTCTACGCCGTGGTGTATGCGGTGTATTTCTTTCCGTGGAGTCTGCTGAAGCGGGATAAGGTTTAAGGGTAGGGGCGATTGCCCCCAGCGCCCGGGCCGTTGAGGGCAACGGCCCCTACCGCCCGCCGTGTTTTCTTTCCCAGGCGAAAAGATATTGCTGGGCGAGACCCGCGAGCGGACCGAAATGGGTACGGCCGAAATGCGCGACCGGCGCGGACTTCCAACCGGTCAGTCCATAGCGGCGGGCGAGTGACTTGAGCACCCAGGTGTCCACGGGGAAGGCCTCGAGTTTCCCGGCGCCGAAGAGCAGCACGCAATCGGCAACTTTTTCCCCGACACCGGGCAGTTCGAGCAAACGCGCCTTGGCGGCTGCATAGGGCAATCGCTCCGTCTCACCGAGCCAGTCCGGATGCCGGGCGATATATTTCGCCGATGTATGGATGAATTTCGCCCGGAATCCGAGGAGGCATTGCCGCAGTTCCTTTTCTGGAACAGCGGCGAGCTCGGCCCAGGTCGGCAGGCGGTGTGAGGAAAGTGACAAGTGACAAGTGGCAAGAGACGAGCTTGAAAGCAAGGGAGCGCCGTGACGCTCCGCGAGGAGCGCGAGCATCTGCTTGATCTGCACGATCTGCTTCGTGGCGCTGCACAGAAAGCCCAGCAGGGTTTCGCCAAACGGCTGCCGGAGCAGGCGCAGTCCCAGAAACGACCGGATGCATTGCGCAAGATGCACATCGCTCCGCCAGGGGAGCGAATCGGTGAGCGTCACCCAATCACGGTTGAGCCCGAGGTAACGGGGCAGGGCGGTCGCAACCGCCAAGTGCAGCGTGGTTGGCGCGCGCCACCAGAGCCGGCCTTCATCGAGACGCAATTGGGCGACGCAGCCGGACCAGGTGCCGGTCCAGATGCTGTCAGCGCAGTGCCAACGGAACGATTGTCCGCCGTCGAGCGTCTCGGCAAGCGTGGCCGGCGAAGGATTCCAGTCACCGGGCAACGGCTGCCAGTCAGACCAGGCCAGCTTGCTCATGCGCTACTTGGCCGCGGGTTTTTCCCAAAGATAGCTCTTCTCGGTCGCAAGCACGCGGCCGTCGGCGGCGACCACGTCGAGCTTCCAGGCGACCGGATTGATCCTGGCGGCGGGCCAGTCGGCACCGGTAAGGCCGAGATTCAGCACTGGCTCGCCGGATTTCAGCTCGGCGTCGAAGAGGTGGGTGCGGGGCTTGGCGTCGGCGGTCGAGATGACCTGCAGATTGATTTTGACGGCGAGCATCGCGCCGGGGTTGGCGATCCGGACGAGGAAATAATAGCCGGCGCGCTGGTCGGGATGGGTGCGAATGACCAGCTGGCCGCCGGTGTTCTCTCGTCCGTCAAAGTATTCGGAGATGCGCTTGAAGGAAGCCGCGTCGCGCCACCCGGTGAAGACGCGGGCAATGGTGGGATCCGCGGCGGAGGCGGAGACCGCGAGCAGAAGACAGACACTAAGACTAAGGGCACGAATTCTCACGAAGGGAATGAAACAGACAGCGTCGGGGGAAGGAGGTTACGGTTCAAGGTGAACCTTTTGGAAGCGGCGGAAGACCAGAGGAGCGGGATCCCAGCCTTTGACTGCGGAGTGCAGCAGGTAGGTCTGCGCGCCGATGAAGACCGGGGCGACGGGCGCGTCGTCGAGCAGAAGTTTCTCGGCCTGCTGGAAGACCTCGTAGCGCTGGTGCGGCTCGAGCGTGTGGGCGGCCGTGTCGAGGAACCGGTCATAAGCGGCGTTTTTCCAGCCGGTCCAGTTGTAGGCGCTGTCGCTGGCAAACAGGCCGAGGAAGGTGGCCGGGTCGGGGTAGTCGGCGGTCCAGGCGGCGAGGGTGACGGCATAGTTCAACGTCTGCTGGTTCTGCACCCACGTCTTCTGCTCGACCGGGGCGAGAGTGATGACCACGCCCAGTTCGTGCTGCCAGATGGCCTGGAGCGCTTCCGCCAGCTTGGGGCTGAGTTCGTCGTTGCGACACTGCAGCTCGAGCGCCGGGAATCCCTTGCCACCGGGATAACCCGCTGCGGCGAAAAGCTGGCGGGCGGTCGCGAACTCGGTGCCCACCGCCGCGCGGGCGGTGTAGCCGCCGGTGCCGGGCGGGGTGAGGGCGTGCGCGGGCGGGCGGCTGCCCTGCAGGACGGTGCGGGCGAGCGTGTCGCGGTCGACGGCGAGCGAGAGGGCGCGGCGGACGCGGGCGTCGGCCAGGGCCGGCCGGGTGACGTTGAAGCGGAGAAAGTCGACCTGCATCTGCGGATCGAGCCGGAGCCGGGCGGGTTCGCTTTCGCGCCACGCGGCGAGGCGGGAAACGGGCAGGTTGAACGTGGCGTGGAGCTGGCCGGCGCGGAAGTTGCGCTCCTCGACGCTGGGATTCTCGATGGGGAAGAAAATGATTTGCTGGAGTCGCGTCGACGCGGCCTCCCAGTGATGCGGGTTTTTCTCCACCACGATGCGGGCGTTGGGCGTCCACTCCTTGAGCGAGAACGGGCCGTTGCTGACCAGATTGCCGGGGCGGGTCCACGCGGTGCCGCGAGTGGCCAGGCCGCCGAACCCAGCCACCACGCGCGGGTTGATCGGGAACCACGCCGGCATGGAGACGAGCGCGGGGAGGTAGGGTGTCGGCTGCCTGAGCGTGACGACCAGGGTGCGCGCGTCCGGCGCCGCAAGGCCGACCGCGGTCACATCGGTGAGCTTGCCCGAATTGTAATCCTCGGCGTTTTTGACCGGGAGAAAATACCAAGCGCCCTCGGCCGCGAACGCGGGATTGAGGATCCGGCGCCAGGACTGCAGGAAATCATCGGCGGTGAGCGTCTCGCCGTTGGACCATTGCAGCCCGGCGCGCAGGTGAAACGTCCAGACGAGGCCATCGGGCGAAACCTCCCAGTGCTCGGCGGCGGCGGGCACCGGCACGGTGGTCTGTTCATCGAGGGAGGTAAGACCCTCGAAGAGGGCGATCATAAGGATCTGGTCGTTCAGCACCGTGGCGGTCTGCGGGTCGAGGTCGCCGGGCTCGGCAGCATTGCCGACCAGGAGCGTTTGGGTGCGGAGCCCCGCCTCCACCGGAGTTTCGCGGCGCGCGCAGCCACTTAGCGCGAGCAGCAAACAAAGAGCGGCGGGCAGCAGTGGGCGCAGTGGCATTGGGACAGGAAAGCACTTATTCCGCGCCGGGCAAGGAGCGGGCGAGACATTTTTGTGTCCAAGGCCTAATAAACCCGGCCATCATCCGTCAAAGGAGCAAGGTCTCGTGCATATCGAACCGGAAAAATCCCATGTCAGATCCGATGCCAGCTCCTTTGTGCAGGCGGCGGTGGAACGCCATCAGGCGCCGCTGCTGCGCTATGCCGCCCGCCTCCTCGACGGCGATGCCGAGCGGGCGCGCGATGTCGTGCAGGACACCTTTGTGCGCCTCATGGCCCAGCCGCCGGAGCAGGTGGACGGGCATGTGGCCGAATGGCTTTTCACCGTCTGCCGCAACCGCTCGCTGGACGTGCGGCGGAAGGAGGGGCGCATGAAACGCTTTGAGGAAGGACAGGTCGAACGGCTGACCGCCGGGGAAGCCCCGCCCGGCCGCACCTTGGAGCGTGCCGAGCAACACGCAACCGCGCTGAAACTGATCGGCCGGCTGCCCCACAACCAGCAGGAGGTCATCCGGCTGAAGTTCCAAAACGGCTTCAGCTACCAGGAGATCAGCCGCATCACGTCGCTCTCGGTCGGCAACGTGGGCTTCATCCTGCACACGGCGCTCAAGGCCTTGCGGTCGGAAATGACCGTCCAGCCGGAATGACCCGCCTTCGCCAAGGCTACGGCGCGGCAAGCAAACGAACACCAACACAAAATCCTACAATGAATCCGGACCAAATTTCCCAAGATGATCCCCGCCTGACCCTCTTTGCCCTCCACGAGATGGAGCCCGGCGAGGAGGCCGAGTTTGAAAAGCTGCTGCAGCAGGACGCCGCGGCCCGGCAGGTCGTGGACGAGATCCGCGCCACGGCCGCGACCATCACGGCCGCGCTGGAGCATGAGCCGATGACAGCGCAAAAGCCGGCCCGCAATGCTGTGGTCAGGCTGCTGCGCTTCCCGCAGCTGTATTTCGTCGTGAGCGGGCTCGCCGCGGCGTGCTTCGCCGTGGTCTTCTTCTTGCAGGAGGAGATGAAATATGAGTCGAAAAAATACATGGAGGTCACACTGGCAGAGGCAGCCAAGGATAATGCGGTGCGGACCCAAGCCAATGAGCAGAAGGCCAAGGCAGCCGAGGGGGTAATCGCCATGAATCTGCCGGTCGTACCTTCGCCGGTGCCAATGCCGATGGATGTCATCGAAAGACGGGAAGGGCTTACGTTGAGCGGCTCCGGGGGCGGCTACTCGGCACCGATGATGAAAGCGGCCCCGGCTCCGGGCATGTCCTATGCCGTGATGGCGGCGAAGGACGACCGGGACTTCAACACCGAGTCCTACGCCTACCGGAAGGACAACGCCTACCAGCGCGCGACTGACCAACCACTGTCCACCTTTTCGGCGGACGTGGACACGGCGTCGTATGCGAACGTGCGCCGCTTTCTCCTGCAAGGACAGCGTCCGCCGGCCGATGCCGTGCGCATCGAGGAGCTGGTGAATTATTTCCCCTACGGCGACCGGCCCCCGACGGGCGATGTGCCCTTCGCCGCGAGCCTGGAGGTGGCCGGTGCGCCGTGGGCACCGGAACACCGGCTGGTGCGGATTGGGATCAAGGGCCGCGAGCTCAGCGACGCGGCGCGGCCGGCGGCCAACCTGATCTTCCTGCTCGATGTGTCGGGCTCGATGGACGAGCCAAACAAGCTTCCGCTGGTGAAACAGTCGCTGCGGCTGCTGGTGGACAAGCTGCGGCCCGACGATCACGTGGCCATCGTGATTTATGCGGGCGCCTCGGGCCTGGCCCTGCCCTCGACGTCCGCCTCCCACAAGGCCGACATTCTCGACGCGATCGAACGGCTGGAAGCGGGGGGTTCGACGAACGGGGCGATGGGCATCCAGCTGGCCTACGACATCGCGAAGGCGCACTTCATCCCCGGCGGCGTGAACCGCGTGATCCTCGCCACGGACGGCGACTGGAACGTCGGCGTGACGAGCGAGGGCGAGCTCGTGCGGCTGGTGGAGGAAAAGGCGAAGACCGGCGTGTTCCTCACCGTGCTCGGCTTCGGCATGGGCAACATCAAGGACAGCATGCTCGAGCAGCTGGCGGACAAGGGCAACGGCAACTACGCCTACATCGACTCGCTGGCCGAGGCGAAGAAGACGCTCGTCGAGCAGGCGGGCGGCACGCTCGTGACCATTGCGAAGGACGTGAAGCTGCAGGTGGAGTTCAATCCCGCCCTGGTGCAGGCCTACCGGCTCATCGGCTACGAGAACCGGCTGCTGGCCAGGGAGGATTTCAACAACGACAAGGTGGACGCGGGCGAGATCGGTGCGGGCCACACGGTGACGGCGCTTTATGAAATCGTGCCTGTGGGCGCGGAGATGCCGGAGGCAGGCAGCGTTAACCCGTTGAAGTATCAGACGGTGGAAAATCGAAAATCCAAAATCGAAAATCCAAAATCCGGTGAGTTGCTCACCGTGAAGATTCGCTACAAGGAGCCCGCGGGTGAGGTCAGCAGCAAGCTGGAGTTTCCGCTCCACGACACCGGGGCGGCGTTCGCCAGCGCGAGCCAGGACTTCAAGTTCGCGGCGGCGGTCGCGGTCTTCGGCATGGTGCTGCGGGATTCGCCGCACAAGGGCGCGGCGACGCTGACCGACGTGATGGCGTGGGGCCGGGCCGGTCTCGGCAGCGACGCCGGCGGCTACCGCAGCGAGTTCCTCGGGCTGGTCGAGCGCGCGCAGACCCTGCTGCAGTAAAGAACAAGAGCCACCAGCGCCGGGCTGCGACGCTGGTTCGTTGCTTGCCAGCAATCCCCTGTATCGGCTAGCTGCACAGGTCTATGGCGATTTTCGGCTCACCCTCCACCGTCCGCGCGCAAACTGCCGCAACCCCCGCGCTGCAGCAGGCCCTGGACTATGTGGAGAAACTGCTGCGGTCCGACTCACCGGAGCGGGCGCGGCTGTTCGCTCTGCCGGCCGGGGAATCGGTGCGCGTGGAACTGGGCGGGGGTATGTTCGCCATTGATGCGGCCTACCTGAGCAAGCCGCGGCCCGGGGGTTTTTTCGAAACGCACCGCAAATACATCGACGTGCAGGCGGTCTTGGAAGGCGAGGAAGCGATGGAGATCGCCGACCTCAAGCGCCTGACCCTCGACGTGCCCTATGATGCCGAGCGCGACTTGATCAAATACCGCGATTACGCGGACACCTCGGTCCTCCGCGCCCGGGAAGGAGAGGTGATGGTGTTCTTCCCGGTCGATGGCCACATGTCGCACGCCGTCACCCGGCCGGTGCTGGTGCGCAAATCCGTGGTCAAGGTGCCGGCGTAAACTGTAGCGGCGCTCCATGAGCGCCGTCGGCGGTCACAGACCGCCGCTACAGCGCGATAACTGGAATCAAAAGTGAATTACCGCCACCACTACCACGCAGGCAACTACGCGGACGTCTTCAAGCACGTCCTGCTGCTGCTGCTCATCCGGGCGATGCAACGCAAGCCGAAGGGATTCCTCTATCTCGACACCCACGCCGGGCGCGGCGGCTACGATCTGTCGATGCCCGCGGTCCTGCCCGACGGCCGGTCACGCGAGCCCGAGCATCCCGCCGGGATCGGCCGGCTATGGGCCGACTCCGCGTTGCCGCCGTTGCTCGCCGGCTACGTGGCGCTGGTGCGGCGTTTCAACGACCGTCATGGCGCCACAGGCCCGGAACTGAAATTCTATCCCGGCTCACCCTGGCTGGCGAAAATGCTGCTCCGGCCGGCGGACCGGATGGCGCTGTGCGAGCTGCAGCCCGACGACGCCGAGGCGCTGGAGTTTGAATTCGCGCGCGAGTCCCGCGTCACCGTGCAGGCCATCGACGGCTACATTGGATTGAAAGCCCTGCTGCCACCGCCGGAAAAGCGCGCGCTGGTGCTCATCGACCCGCCGTTCGAAAGCCAGGACGAGTTCGCCCACATCCGGCGCGGCTTGAGCGAGGCGCTGCGCCGCCTCTCTGGCGTGGTGTGCGCCGTTTGGTATCCGCTTACGGAGCGCGCGCGCGCCGATGATTTTCACCAGGCGGTGCGGGAACTGGATACCCCGGCGCTGGTGGCCGAGTTGAACATCGCGGACGACGGCTCGCAGTTGCGGATGAAGGGCTGCGGCCTGCTCGTGCTGAATCCGCCGTGGCAGATCGACGGCGAGATCCGCGGCGTGCTGCCGGAGCTGGTCAAACAGCTCAAGGTCGACGCGGGGGCGTCGTCCCGATGCACCTGGCTGGTGCCGGAAAAGTGAGCGGCTGGCTTAAGCCGACGACGAGCGCTGCGTGGCGCGCGCGGCCGTGAAGGGCAGGGGCTCAAGGGCGACCCGGGGGCTGGGCAGCACCGGCGCCTTGAACAAGGGCTGGCCCCAGAGGACGTCGCGGATGATCGCCTGCCGCACGGGGACAAACGCGGCGGCCTTGAGGGCCGCGGGGCGCTTGATGTGGTTGTGCGGGAAGTAAGTCATGGTGTTTTGGCTCGGGGCTTGGTCGGAGCCCGCCTTCTGAGAACCCCGCAAACATGCGCTTGTTCCGGAATTTTTCAAAAAATATTGCGCGCGCGTCCGGTCAGGGACGCGCGCGCCGGCTCTGCCCCCGGGGTCAGGCCACCTGGCGCTGCCCCGGCGTGCCGGCGGTGGCCGGCCGGCTCTTGGGCAGCACGATGGTGAGCACGCCCCGGGCGACGGAGGCCTGCAATGCGCCGTAGTCGAAACCCAGCCCCAGTCGCAGCTTGAGCTGGTAGTCGCGCTGCGCCCGTTCGAGGTGCAGCGCCTGCCAGTTGGGCCGGACGTGGTGGGTCTTGCGGGCGGTCACAAAAAGGTCGGGGCCCACCGTGGTGATTTCCACGCCGCTGGCCTCCACGCCGGGCACGTAGATGGCCAGCTTGAGGGCCGCCGACTGGTCCATGCAGTCGTAGTGCGGCGAACGGAACGCCTGGGGCGCTTCCGTGCTGGGAAAGCGGCTGTGGTTTACGCGATGGATGATGGTATGCATGGTGGTTCCTTTCTCGTCGGTGAGATACCGCCGGGACTCCTGGGAGCTGAAAGAAAAACCGGTTTACGGTTTGATCAGCGGAGGCAGTCCTGGCCGGTGTTTCGCTTCAGCCAATTGGAGGCGCACTGGCGCATCGGGGCGCAACCAATCGGCTGACCGGCCTTCGTATGCGAAGTGCCGGACTGCTGGCTGCGCTGATGCTGGGAGACGTGCGTCATTGGACTGAGTTCGCCGGCTAAAATGCACACCCCGTGCCATCCGCCAACAAAAAATTTCGGGTATGACGTGACAGCGGGCGCGCTTGCACGGGGGGCGCTGTGCCGGTAATCCCTGCCCATGAAACCGATGACCGATGGGAAGACGACGGTGGCGGAGCTGCGCGAACGGGTGCTGGCTTTCGTGCACGAACGGGACTGGGAACAATTCCACTCGCCGAAGAACCTCAGTATGGCGCTGGCCGCCGAGTCGGGCGAGCTGATGGAGCATTTTCTCTGGGCCGAGTCGAAGGCGTCGCTCGCCGTGGTGTCTGACCCGAAGAAACGCCCGGCCATCGAGGCCGAGCTCGCCGACGTGGTCATCTACGCGCTCGAGTTCGCCAACATCTGCGGCATCGACCTCGCCGCCGCCATCGGGGCCAAGATGGCGGCCAACGCGAAGAAATACCCGGTGGAGAAGTCGCGCGGCCGCGCGGACAAATACACGGAGCTCTGACGAGAGCGAGCGCGGCTCACGCCTTGCCGCCGTAGCACAGGTAGTCGTCGAAATCGAGCAGGTCGGCGAACGAGCGGATGTCGTCGCGCGCGGACTTGTGACCCTTGATCACACTGGCGATCCATTCGTGACCCTCGGCGCCGCCGGGACCGACCTGCTCCATCCAGGCCGACCAGGCGGCGACCTCCGCGGGCAGGCGCTTGGCGCGCTCGTTCACCCAGGCCAGGATTTCGACGTCGGACTTGCCGCCCTTGATCTCAGCCAGCAGCGCCTCGTGGTCGAGGCCCGTGAAGGTGAAGAAGCGCTGGTCGAGCGGGCAGTTGTAGTGGTATTCGCCGGCCTTGCCGGCGAGGTGGGCGCGGGCCTTGTCGAGGAGACGGGAAAGATGAGCGTAACCGCCCAGGCGGACGCGAACGCTGCGGGGCGGATGCTGGGTCAGGTCGGGCTTGCTGTAGTTGATCATGATTTTGGGGGATTAAAGAGAAAGCATCGCGGCCTGGCCGGGGATGGCGCCAACGCGGGCATCGGAGCGCTCATTGCCAAGGATGCAGTTTTTCGGTTTTGGCAAGCGGGGCGGCGCGGGTTGTTCGCAAAAAATGCGACCCTCCTTCGAGGGTCGCAAAGAGCCCGGCATAATCCTCCGGTCAGGGCCTGCCAGGCCGCCCCATGTGTCCGGGATTGGGCATGCCCGAATTCCCGGCCCAGGCCGGCCGGCCGATGTTATCGGGCTTGCCCCGGGTTTCCGGGCCGGGGGTGGCGGGGCCGGTCTTGGCCGCGACAGTCGGATTGCCCGGGTTCGCAACCTCGCGGTTGACGTTGTGCAGCGCGCTCACGACCGGGCCAAGTTTCACCCCGAGGGTCTTGGCGATGTCGCCCCAGCCATCACCGGCGGCACGCAGGGTGAGCACACCGGCGAGCGACACGGGTGTGCTGTTGCCGCCGGTGACGGTGCCGCCATTGAGCGCGGCCTCGATTTGCGCCGGGCTCGGCTGCGTGAGGCCGGCCTTGGCCAGCGACTCCTGGGCGAGGGCGAGCGAGATGAACGCGTTGCCGTAGCCGAGCTTGCCGCCCGCCGGTTGAAATGCCGTGGTGACGGTCTGGCCAGCCACGGCCGAGGTGAGCGTGACCGTCGTGCCGTTTCTCAGGCCGGTGACCAGTGCCGTCGCGTTTTCAGTCGAGCCGGCGAATGACGTGAACTTGGCGCTGAGTTCGGTTGCCGCCTTGGCCTCACCTTCGTGATCGGCGGCCTGATCAAGGCGCTGGGCGGTCGTGCTCAGGGGCTCTTCCGCCTTCAACAGGCCTGGCACATTGCAAAGCAACGCCGAGGTGACAAGCACGACGGCGCGCGTGTATGATGGATGCGCGGATGTTTTCATGGCTGTATGGTTTTGTAGGGCGATATTCCCGCATCACAGGTATGCGGGCGCCTGATGATATGACCCGCAGGCATCGCGCCGGGTTCAAAAAATTTTCCGCCACCTAAGCCACCGGCCCGGGGCGCCTTGCGCAGCAGCGGCAAAATTTCCGGACTGAACGCCGGCTGGGGTCCGTCACCAGTTGGCGCGGATTTGCGCGGGCGACTGCCCGGCAGCACGCAGCGTCCGCAAAGCGAGGGCGTCGTGTCGCTTGGCGAGCCGCACGCCCTTTGCGTCGGTGACGAGCGGGCAGTGATAAAATGCCGGCACTACGAGCCCGAGCGCGCGGTAGAGCAGCAGCTGGCGGAAAGTTGAGATGGTCAAGTCCGCCCCGCGCACGACCTCGGTGATACCCATGGCCGCGTCGTCCACGACGCACGCAAGCTGGTAGCTGGGCATGTCGTCCTTCCGCCAGACAAGGAAGTCGCCGAACTCGCGTCCGGCCACGGCCCGTTGATCACCGCTGTGGCCATCCGTGAAACTCAGTTTTTCTCCGTCTGGCACGCGGAAGCGCCAGTTGACGGTCACGGGCTCGGTCAGCGGCGGCAGCGG
>DATFUQ010000041.1:0-2018 GCA_035260745.1 Lacunisphaera sp.
CTCGTGCAGGAGGCGCTCACCAACGTGGCCCGGCATGCCGGAACCACCGCCGCCACGGTCACGCTCACGACGGGCAGCGGCCAGCTCACCGCCGAGATCACCGACCGCGGCTGCGGCTTCGACCCTGATGCCGTGCTGGCCAAGCGTGATTCGCTCGGTCTCAGCGGCCTGCGCGAGCGTGTCACCCTGGCCGGCGGCCGGTTTGAACTTTTCTCCCGTGTGGGCCAGGGCACGCGGATCCACGCAGAATTTCCCCTCCCTCCATGAACACCGTCATTCTGGCCGATGATCACGAGGTCGTCCGCCGCGGGGTGCGCAGCATCCTCGAGGCGGACGGCGGCTTCAAGGTCGTGTCCGAGGTCGCGGACGGGCTCAGCGCCGTGCAGGCCGTCGAAAAACTGAAGCCCACGCTGCTCTTCCTCGACCTCTCGCTGCCCCGTTTGCACGGACTCGAGGCGCTGCGGCAGGTGCGGGCCACCAGCCCGCACACCAAGGTGCTCGTGCTCTCGATGCACAATGACGAACCCTATGTCATCGAGGCGCTGCGCGCCGGCGCGATGGCCTACATCCTGAAGGGTTCCGAATCGACCGAGATCGCGCGCGCCGTGGCCGAGGTGGTGGCCGGCCGGCGCTACCTCAGCGCGCCGTTGTCGGAACGCGCCATCGCCGCGCTCACCAGCCAGACGCCCGACCAGTCCGACCCGCTCTCCGCGCTGACGCCCCGCGAACGCGAGGTGCTGCTGCTCGGCGCCGAAGGGCTGAGCACGACGGAGATGGCCGAGAAACTTTTCATCAGCCCGCGCACGGCCGAGACGCACCGCACGAACCTGATGCAGAAGCTCGGCCTGCAGTCGCAGACCGATCTCGTGCGCTTCGCCATCCGCAAGGGGCTGATCCAGCCCTGAGTGTTAATTAACCACGAAGACACGAAGGGCACGAAGGAATCTGCCGGCAGCGAGCGAATGGATCCTTGTGTCGCTCAGGGAAAATCCGGGAGGGCAAGGTCTGTTCCGTGACCTCTGTGCCTCTGCGGTTCAAAATCAGCCCGGCAGCTTGAAGCTTTCCATCCGGCTCTTCACGTCCTGCAGGAAGGCCGCGGCGGACGCACCGTTGACGACCTTGTGGTCGAACGTGAGCGAGAGCGTGATGACCTCCACGGGGTGGACGACCCCGCCCTCATTGATCATGCGCTCGTGCGCCGAGCCGATGAAAATCGTGCCCATGGCCGGCGGCACCACGATGGGCGTGGCGCTCTCGACGCCGAACGCCCCGAGGCTGGTGAGGTTCAACGGCGCCTGCACGTCGACGAGCCTGCCGCCGCGCGTCTCCTCGACGGCCCGCGCGTAGGCCGCGGCGAAATCCGGCCAGGAGAGTTTGTTGGCGGCGGCGATGGACGCGGTGGCGAGCCGGTCGCCCTCGAGTGCCACGGCGACGCCGAGTTCGAAATCGGCCTGCTCGAGGATCTCGCCCTCCTTGTTGACGAGGCAGCGGAAGGCCGCGTGCTTTTCCTGCGCGCGGACCACGCACCATGCCATCATCGCCGAGGGCGACGCGGCGGCCTTGCCGTCTCTCTGCTTGGCCGCCTCGCGGGCGAGGCGCAGGCCGTCCCAGCGGACATCCATCAGCATGCTGGCGGGGACGACGGCATCGAGGCGCTTGGTGATGGCCGGATGCAAAGCGGGCGGGCGGGCGTTGCCTTTCATAGGTGCGAGCGTTGAGGAAATGGCGGGAGCGGGCAAAACCGATCTGGCGGCGGCGGCCGGGGGGACGGGCGGCGCGGCTGTTTTCACCGGGATCTCGACGGACAGGCCGGTCACGCTGGCGGCATCGCCGGTGACCAGCGCGATGGGCTGGCCGATGAGCACGGTGTCATCGAGCTTGATCTGCCACGCCTTGAACTTGCCGGCGAACGACGCCTCGACCGGATAGACGGCCTTGTCGGTCTCGAGCTCGCACAGCACATCGTCCGGCGCCACGGCGTCGCCGGGCTTTTTGTTGAGCGTGACGACCCGGGCGGA
>DATFUQ010000042.1:0-2087 GCA_035260745.1 Lacunisphaera sp.
GCGGTAAAGGGTGCGGTAGGCCGCGGCGCCGAGACCAAAGAAGGTGGCGTAGAGCGCGGCGATCAGGGCCAGCCCGCCATAGAGCCAGAGCGACGGGATGCTGTCCAGAACCCGGGCTCCGAAGTCGGCGATCCAGCCGGCGGTGTGATAGAGCTTGGTGAACAGGCCCAACCGTTCACCGGCTTGCGCGGTCACGCCACTGGTGTCCACGCCGCTTACCGCGAGATAGAAGCCGGTCACGACCGCGCCGGTGACCCCGGTGGCCACGGCGAGGAAGGCCGCGCGGATGGCGGCGGGCCAGTAACTCCACGACTTGTGATACCAGGCGATGGCCGCCTGGTACTCGATGGCGGCCATGACGCGTGACTCAAGCGTGCGGGGCGCCCGGCGTGCCGGCAGCGAGCGCAGGTTCTGGTGGATGAATTTCTCGAGCTCTTCCGGGGTCATTGGGTTCATGGCTGCTCCTTAGGTGGTAAACTTTTCATGGGTGCTGCCGCTGCGCACGAGGATTTTTGCGAGAGCCTCGCGGCCGCGGAGGATGTCGGTCTTGACCTTGCTGAGGGACACGCCGGTTTTTTTGGCGATGACCTCGTAGGGCAGGTCTTCAAAATGGTAGAGGACCAGCGGGACGCGCTGGTGTTCGGGCAGTTTTTCCAGGGCGCGCTCGATCCACTCGCGGCGTTCGCTCGAGTCCACGCCGGAAAAAAACGTGTCGGGCGCGGCAAACTCCACCTCTTTCTCCCCGCCCTCGTCGTCCTTGTGCACCAGGTCCGAGAAAAAGCTCCAGCGTTTCTTGTAGCGCTGGATGTGGTTGATCGAGAGGTTGGTCGCCACGGTCTTGAGCCAGCCGCCCGCGGTGGGACTGGTGCTGAGATTGCCGAAGTGTTCGTGCGCCTTGATGAACACCTCCTGCGCAATATCCTCCGCCTGCGTCTCATTGCCAATGAGCCGCACCGCGGTGGAGTAGACCATGTCTTGGTAATTGCGCATGAACGTGGTGAAGTCGATCGGGGGGGTCATCCCCTTGGGAGGAGCTTGCACTGTGGGATCTTCATTCACGCTAAGAACACCGCCTGCCGGAGCTAAGTTGCAGAAACCTCCTGCCACGCAAATCACGTTCCGCCAAGCTCATAAGCCACCAAAACACCCGGCCGGCCAGCCATCCCCGCCTCCTGCCTAACGCCTCCGATTAGCCAGCATTTTGCTCCATTTGGCCGATTGGGCCGCCCTTGCCAAATTATGACACCGGGCGAAACTCCGCCCCACCTTTACCCATGTCCAATTTTCTGACTCCCGACCCCAAGATCGAATCCGCCGTCCGCGCCAAGGGCGAACAACTCTTCGCCCTGATGGACCAGCAGCAGCCCCCGGCGCTGTTCTCCAAGAAGGGTGCCTACGCCCGCCTCATGGAATGGTCCATGAAGGATCCCGTCTTCAAGACGCAGCTCTTCCGCTTCGTTGACGTCCTGCCCTCGCTCCACAGCTCCGCTGAGATCGTCCGCCATCTACAGGAATACCTTGGCGACAAGGCGGTCGAACTCAACCCAGCCCTCAGGGCCGGCCTTGCCGCCTCGTCCTTCGCGCCCGCGCTCGTCGCCAGGCCGGTCAAAGCCCAGATCGTGGACATGGCGGGCCAGTTCGTCGCCGGCGAGACCGGCGAAGACCTTATCAAGCAAATCAAGAAAAACGCCAGGCTCGGCCTCGCCACCACCATCGACCTCCTGGGCGAGACCGTCGTCAACGACGCCGAGGCCGACGTCTTCCTGAAACGCAACATTGAGATCCTCGATTCCGTCTCGAAGTTCTACGCCAAGGAACCCGCGCCGTGCTTCAGCGACGTCGGCCCCGACGGCCCGCTGCCGCGGCTCAATCTCTCCGTCAAGATCTCCGCGCTCACGCCCGACGTCCATCCGGCCGACCCGGAAAATTCCATCGCCGCGCTGAAGGAGCGCCTCCGCCCCATCCTCCGCCGCGCCATCGAGGTCAACGCGCTCATCAATTTCGACATGGAGAGCTACAAACTGAAGGACCTCACCCTCCAGCTCTTCAAGTCCATCTTCGAAGAACCTGAGTTCGCCCAGCAGCCC
>DATFUQ010000043.1:0-19819 GCA_035260745.1 Lacunisphaera sp.
TTGGAAAAATCCTGCGCGGTCACGGGCTCGCCGTTGGACCACCGCGCATTGGCGCGCAGATGGAAGGTGTAGGTGAGCCCGTCGGGCGAGATGTCCCAGCTTTCGGCGACTCCGGGCACGGGATGAAGATCGACGGGATCCTCGCCGACCAGGCCCTCGAAGAGAGTCGAGACGATGTTGATCTCGGGCAGGCCGGTGATGATGTGCGGGTCGAGCTCGGACGGATCAGCGCTCAGTCCGCGATGGAGCACCTGCTCGCGGGTGCCTTGGTCCACCGCTGTCTCGCGTTTGGCGCAGGAGACCAGCAGGCCCACGAAACACACGAAAAGACACGAAAAAATGCCTCGGAGGGTTTCGTGATATTTCGTGTTTTTTGTGGGCATCAAAGCTTCTGGATGAGCGCCACGGCGTGGGCCGCGATGGCGAGCCCGCGGCCGATGTCGCCCACCCCCTCGTTGGTCGTGGCCTTGAGACCGATGGCGTCTACGGGCAGGCTGGTCGACTTGGCCAGGGCGGCCTTCATGTCGGCGAGGCGCGGGGCGATCTTTGGTTTCTCGGCGATGAGGGTGGCGTCAATGTTGACCGGCGCCCAGCCGTGCTTGCGCAGGGCGGCGATCACTTGCTGGAGCAGCTTCTGCGAGTCGGCGTTCTTGTAAGCGGGGTCGGTGTTGGGAAATTGGTGGCCGATGTCGGGCAGGCCCGCCGCGCCGAGCAGGGCGTCGCAGATGGCGTGCGTCAGCACGTCCGCGTCGGAGTGACCGTCGAGGCCGAAGTCGGTGTCGAAAGTCATGCCGCCCAGCACGAGCTTCCGGCCGGCCGCCGTGCGGTGGATGTCGTAGCCGTGCCCGATGCGGAAATTCATGGCAGGAAAGGTGGTTTGGAGTCCGGGCGGGTGAGCAGGAATTCCAAGTAAGCCAGATCCGCAGGGGTTGTCAGCTTCGGGTTCGGGTGCGGATTCTCGAGCAGGGCGACGGGATGCTTGAGCAGTTCGATCGCGGCGGCGTCGTCAGTGAGGACGAGTTTGCGCCCGGTGACGGCGGCGTAGGCGCGGCAGATGAGTTTTCGGGAAAAAACCTGCGGCGTCTCCATCGCCCAAAGGTGCTTGCGGTCGAGGGTGCGCAGCCGGCCCTCCCCGCGGTGCTCCTTGATGGTGTCGGTCACGCGGTGGGCGAGCACGACGGCATTCTCGCGGCGCACGATCTTGTGCAACGCGACGAGCTGCTCCACGCGCACCAGCGGGCGGGCGCAGTCGTGGATGAAAACGTAGACCACATCGTCGGGCAGCTCGGCCAGCGCGGCGGCCACGGAGTCCTGCCGCTCATCGCCGCCCGGCACGAAGAGGGTGGGCGTCGGGGCGTAGGCGGAGAGCTCGACCATCTGCCGCTGGTCGCGGTAGGTCACGATGAAGGTGTCCACCACGCCGCTGCGGTAGAACGTGCCCGCCGAGTGGGCGAAGACCGGTTTGCCGGCCAGCGGGGCGAGAACCTTGTCGGCGATGGCACCGTCCATGCGTCGGCTGCTGCCGGCGGCGAGCAGGATGGCGGCGGTGCGGCTCATGGCGCGGAGGCGGAAAGTTCCGCCAGGATGGCGCGGGCGGCGAGCGCCGGGTCGGCGGCCTGCAGGATCGGGCGGCCGACCACGATGTAAGTGGAGCCGGCGCGGGCGGCGTCGGCCGGCGTCATGATGCGCTTCTGGTCGTCGCCGCTTTCACTCGAGGGCCGGATGCCGGGAGTGATGAGTTGCATGTCCGCGGGCAGTTGCGAGCGCAGCATCGCCACTTCGAGCGGCGAGCAGACGAGCCCGCGCAGGCCGGAATCGGCGGCGAGTTTCCCGAGGCGGGCGACCTGGTCGGCCGACGGGGCGGTGACGCCGATTTCCTTGAGCCCGGCGGAATCCATCGAGGTGAGCACGGTGACGCCAAGCAAGAGCAGGTCGGGGTTAAGCTTCTGCTGGGCTGCGCGGGCGGCGCGCATCGTCTCGGCGCCGCCGGCGGTGTGCAGCGTGAGCATCGAGATGGGCAGCGGCGCAAGCGACTCGACGGCTTTCGCCACAGTGTTGGGGATGTCGTGCAGCTTGAGGTCGAGAAAGACCTTGAAGCCCATCCCGGCGACCTCGCGCACGTAGTTGGGGCCATAGGCGGTGAACAACTGCAGGCCGACTTTCACCCAGCGCAGCTGGCCGCGCAACTGGCGGAGGATGGGCGCGGCGGCTTCGCGCGTGGGGACATCGAGGGCCAAAATTAGGTCGCAAGCCATGTGAAGGGACGGATACCGTGAGGGGAAACCGTGACTTCCGCCATGCTTTTTTGCGCGCCGTGAACACCGTCACCGAGTTTTCACCGGCCAAGATCAATCTCTTCCTCGCCGTCACCGGGCGGCGGGCCGACGGCTATCATGACCTGGTGTCGGTCGCGGCGCCGCTGGACTTCGGCGACGAACTGACGGTCCAGGTGAATCCGGCGGGTTTCACCCTCAGTTGCGACAATCCGGAGGTGCCGGTGGACGGGAACAATCTGGTGCTGAAGGCGGCGCACGCCTTTGCGGTGACGACCGGATGGCAGGGCGGGGCGGATTTCAAGCTGACCAAGCGCATCCCACTGGGCGCGGGGCTCGGCGGCGGCAGCAGCAATGCGGTGGCGGCCCTGCGCGCGCTGAACCGGATTTCCGGCGCGCAACTGACGACTGCAAAGCTGGCCGAAGTGGCGTCGTCGCTCGGCTCGGATTGCGCGCTCTTCCTGAAAAACGCACCGGTCATCATGCGCGGCCGCGGTGAGCGAATCGAAGTATTGCCGGATGTGTCGCGCCTGCGCGGCCGGCGGGTGCTGCTGTTCAAGCCCGGCTTCGCCATCAGCACGGCTTGGGCCTACGGTCGCATGGCGGCGCGCCAGACCGATTACCTGCCAGCCGATCAGGCCGAGCAAAAGCTGGCCGCGTGGGGGCAGGGCGAGGCGCCGGCGGAGCAGCTTTTGTTCAACAACATGGAGGGCGCCGCCTTTGAAAAATTCATCGCCCTGCCGGTGCTGCTGGGGAAGCTGCTGAACGAATTCGGCCTGAGGGCGCGGCTGAGCGGCAGCGGCAGCGCGTGCTTTGTGCTGCTGGGTGACGATTTTGTGACGGTCCCGCTCGCGGCGCGCATTCGCGAGTGCTGGGGGCCGGCGGCGTTCGTGCAGGAGGCGCGTTTGACCTAGTTCCGCATTGACCGCCGCGCACGGTGGTCGGTTAATCCGCGGAGCCCTCCCGCCATGGATCCCAACGCCAAAAGCGAACTCGTCATCCAGGGCATCGCCGCATCCAAGGGCATCGCCTACGGGCAGGTGTTTCTCTACCAGCAAAGCGAGCTGGAGATCCCGCGCTACACGGTGGACCCGGACAAGCGCCCGGCGGAAATCGCGCGCTTCGAGCAGGCGCTGGTCGTCACGCGGCAGCAGATTTCCAAGATCCAGGCCCAGGTGACCAAGAACCTGGGCGAGGAGGAGGCGCTCATCTTCGACGCGCACCAGATGGTGCTCGAGGACCAGGCGCTCATTGGCGAGACCATCCGCGATTTCCAGAAATCCGGCCTGAACATCGAGACGTGCTTCAACGCCGTCGCCGAGCGCTACATCCGGGCCTTCGCGGAGATTGACGACGAATACCTGCGCGAACGCGCCGCCGACCTCAAGGACGTGGCCAAGCGCGTGCTGCACGTCCTGCTCGGGCAGGCCGCCAGCAGCCTGACCGAGCTGGTGGAGCAGCGCATCATCGTGGCGCCCGACATCTCGCCCTCCGAGGCGGCGGGCATCGACCGCAGCGCCGCGCTCGGCATCGTGACCGACGCGGGCAGCCGCACGAGCCATGCGGTCATCGTGGCGCGCTCGATGAAGATTCCCGCGGTCGTTGGCACGAAGGGGCTCACCACCAAGCTCAGGGACGGCGACTGGCTGATGGTCGACGGCTACGACGGCATTGTCATCGTCAACCCGACCGAGCAGACCCTGTTCCGCTACGGCAAGATCGAGAAGGCGAAGCAATCCTTCGAGACGCGGCTGATGGCGGTCAACGAGCTGCCGGCCGAGACGCTCGACGGCGTGAAGGTGACACTGCGCGCCAACATCGAGAAACCCGACGAGGTCGCGCTGGTGAAGCAATACCGCGCGGACGGGGTCGGCCTCTACCGCACCGAGTTCCTCTTTCTCAGCGCGACCCGGGTGCCAACCGAGGAGCAGCAGTATGCGGCCTACCGCGAAATCGTCGCCGGCCTCGCGCCCGCGCCGGTGACCATCCGCACGCTCGACGTCGGCGGCGACAAGCCATTGCCCGGCGACCCGCACCTCATCGGCCCCGAGGCGAATCCCTTCCTCGGGTTCCGGGCCATCCGCATGTGCCTCGAGAACCCGGAAATGTTCAAGAACCAGCTCCGCGCCATTCTTCGCGCCAGCGCGCACGGCGCGGTGGAGCTGATGTATCCGATGATCAGCGGCGCCGAGGAGCTGGACCGCGCCAACGCCCTGCTGGCCGAGGCCCGGGCGGAGCTGACGCAGCGCGGCCAGGCGTTTGACGGAAAAATGCGCGTCGGCACCATGATCGAGATTCCCAGCGCGGCGCTCGCCGGCGACGTGCTGGCGGAGCGGTGCGACTTCTTCAGCATCGGCACGAACGACCTCATCCAATACCTCCTCGCCATCGACCGCGGCAACAGCCGCATCGCGCACCTCTACGACCCGTCGCATCCCGCCGTGCTGCGCGTGCTCAAGCAGATCGTGAACACCGGCCATGAACGCCAGCTCAAGGTCAGCGTCTGCGGCGAGATGGCGGGCGACGCCATCTATGCGCCGCTGTTGGTCGGCCTCGGGGTGGATGAGCTGAGCATGACGCCCACGCTGCTGCCCGCCGTGAAATTCATCATCCGCGCGACGAAGATGAGCGACGCCCGGCAACTCGCCGCCGACGCGCTCAAGCAGACCGATCCGAAGAAGACCTACGCGCTGATCGAGGCGTTCTACAACGAGCGCGTGAAGGTGGAGTGAGCCGGATTTGGATTTTCATACTTAATTGCAGATCCGGGATCGGACCGGGCCGGAGCAGACAGAGGATGCTTTTTTGACAGGTCTTTTTCATCCGGAAGGAGCTTTGCAGGCTGTTTTGCCTGCCACCCTGAGCGAAATGGGGCCATTTCCCCCAAGGCCTTGAAAAATCCCCCAGCATCAATCCCGAGGCAAGAATACGGGAAGGGGCGGATGGGAAAAGGCGCGGCGCATGCTATTATTTACTTCGGATTGAGCAGCCGCCACAAAATCCGCGACCCAGCCAGCACCCATGCAAGCCACCATTCACTATTCCGCAGCCCAACCGGCCAGACCCCGGCCGGTTCCCGTGCGCCATCGCCTCACGATGAGCGAGCTGTTGCGGCGGGCGGCGGCCAGCGTCGACCGGGGACAGGTGAAGTTGATCACGGGTCACTTCAGGCCGGTGCAGAAAGGTCGGTCGCTCACGAGACTCGAATACGGATTGATGCTGCTGATTGCGGGCGGCCTTGGCTTGGCTGTCTGGCTGCAGGCGCGGCCCGCGCCCCTCAGCGCCCACACGGCCTATTATCGGTCGATCGCCATGTCCACCCGCCTGGATTCCGCTTCGCCGCGGCCCTATGTCGAATCCGCCCTGCGGGCCGTGGGGAGCGATTGGCGGCCGGCGACACTGTTTGCCTGCCTGCATCCGGCCTTCTGGAACAATGGCGCAATGTTTCACCCCAATGCGCGGGCCAGCCGGATTGAAGCCGGCCTGTCGCGCCTGGCCGAGCACGGGTCGGTTTTGAGCGCCACGGCCTTCAGCACTCCCTCGCCGGTTGAATCGCTGACCGTCAACGGCGTGGTCGTGGTGGCCTGCCGGGTGGCCGGCCAGCTGGAATTGGCCGATGGCGCGGTGGTCCGGTTTGAAGTCCTCCTGGTCCAGGACGAGCAAACCAAGCACTGGGGCATTGTCGACCTGTCGATCCCCCCGTTTGTATCGTGAACAACCGCCCGGCACCATCCTCGCGGCTGCGCCGCACGCGCGGCGTCACGATCATCGAGGTGGCCATGGCCTCGCTGGTGATGGCGCTGGTCCTGTCCACCGCCGTCACCACCCTGCAGCGCGCCTTCATCAGCCTGCAGAACGCGCGCGACCTGAACATCGCCTCCCAGATGTTGCAAAGCGAGATGGAGAAAATGCGGCTGGCCGACTGGACCACGGTCAATGCCTTTCCGGCGGCCGCCACGCCGGTGACGCTCGATACGGCGTTCACTTCGAATCCCTTTGTGGGCAGCCGCTTCACGCTCGCGCGCTCGGTGGCGGATCCCAAGACCGATACGCGCATCATCACCCTGCGGGTCGCCTGGCTGGGCGCCGACAACCGGCCGCTTTTCCGCAACCTCTCCATGCGCTACTCGCGCAACGGGCTCTATGATTACTTCTACAGCCAGACGTAATCACCGCGCGGCCGGACTGACCCTGGTGGAACTGATGTTCGCCAGCGGCCTTGGCTCCTTCGTCATGGTCGGAGTGCTGTCGGTGGTGCTGATGATGGGGCGCTCGGGCGTGGCGGCGTCGAATTACGCCGACATGGAGGCCCAGTCGCGGCGCGCCGTCGACGAGTTTGCCCAGGATGTGCGCATGTCCTCGGATCTGACCTGGAACAGCGCCACCTCGGTCACCCTCACGGTGCCGGATAATTACGCGGCCTATGGCAACCAGGTGACCTACGCCCTCGACAATTCCACCACGGGCCCGACGGCCGGGAGCTTCTACCGCCAGCCGGGAAACGCCGGGTCAACGAATCCGGGTCTCGTCATGGCACGCAACGTCACCTCGCTGAGCTTTACGCGTTTCACCCGCACGAACGTGGCGGCCACGGACAATTTTTCCACCAAGCGATTGCAGCTCACCATGAACCTGCGCACCACCGCGCAGACCACGGTGGACCAAAACACCCTGGTTGTTTCGGCCTCCTATGTCCTCCGCAACAAACCGTCCAACTGACCGGCCCCCGACCCCCTCGGCGGTCCGCGGCTCCGTGCTCATCACGTGCCTGATTTTCTGCCTGATCATCGCGATCACGCTGACCGGCTACCTGCGGGTGGCCCACAATTCCTACACGCTGGCCGACCGGGGTTTCCTGAACACCACTGCGCTGACCCTGGCCGAGCAGGGGCTGGAGGAAGGCTTGGAAAGCTACAACCAGCTCGACAGTGCGGCGACGCCCGCCGCGGCCTGGGCCGGCTGGACGCTCAACGGGACGGTCGCCACCCTCAAACATTCCAGCATTTCGCTCGATAACGGCGCGACGGGCACAATCCAGATCTACGCCACCGACTATAATCCGTTCGCGGGCACTGCCCCCAAGTTGGTGGCCAAGGCGACGATCCTGCCCGCCTCCGGCCTCGGCCTCAGCCGCATGGTTGAGATCACCCTGAAGCGCCGGACGATTTTCGCCGCCGGTCTCGTGGCGAAAAACACCATTACGTTTTCAACCAACACCATGGTATCCAGCTGGAACTCCGATCCGGACAACAACCCGGCGACTCCGGCCATCGGCTATTCCGCGGCGGTCAAGACCGCCAATGCCTTTGTCGGCACTGTCAGCACCACGAGCGGCGCCATCAACACCGGCAGCGGCGACATTTTCGGCCGGATCGGCACCGGCGGCGGCACGGTCACGCACAATGCCGGCGCCATCTTGTCCACCAATCCGGCGGGCACCGGCTGGGACAACGGTCTCGTGAACGTCCCGTTCACCAGCAATCTCGACACCCCCGTGGCCCCGGCCCTGCCCGCGCAGGTCAACAGCATCACCTCGAGCATCAATTCCGGCACTTCACTGCCCCAGCCGGGGGATGTGGCGGCTGCCGACGGCAAATACTATTATAACTTCGCGGCGGGCGCGGCGATCTCGCTGACCGGCAACAACCAGCTGACCGTCTCCGACAAGGTCGTGCTTTATCTGCAAAACCACGCGCTGACCACGGCGGTGTCGATCATTGGCACGGCCAAGATCCAGGTCACCACGACGGGCAACCTGACCATTTATACTGACGGAAACATCGCCTGCGGCGGCAACGGCATGGCGAACGCGAATGCCAACGCCACGAGCTGCCTGATCTACGGCACCAGCACCGGCTCGGGCCAGACCATCGCCCTGAATGGCAACGCGACCACCGTGGCGGCGATCAACGCCCCCAACGCCGACTTCAGCATCACCGGCAACGGGGAGCTTTGGGGCTCGGTGGTGGCGCGCAATGTCAGCCTCAACGGCAACGCCGCCTTCCGCTACGACGAGGCCCTGCTGAACTACAGTAACACCACCAGCACCGGCAATCCGTGGGGCATCGCCAAGTGGCGCGAGCTGACCCTCAACTCCGAGCGCCTGGCCTACGCCGCCAACTTTAATTTCTGAGAATGCGGGTGGACTGCAGTCAGGCCCAACTGGGCGAGGCCGTTTGACACCAGTAAAGGATCAACGCCCCGACTTTACACCGCTGGCGAGGAGGGTTTCGAAGTGCGGCTCGTTCGCCTCGCGGGAGACAGTCTCGACCTCGACCTTTTGGAAGCCGGCTTTCTTCAGGAACCCGTGGAGGGCGCTCTCCTTGAAGCCGAGCCAGAGGTCGCCGTAAAGTTCGCGGGCCTTTTCGAACGCGTGCTCCTTCAGGTCGAGGAGGAGGAGCTGCCCGCCGGGCTTGAGAATGCGCTGCGCCTCGTTGACCGCGGTCTGCGGATGGCTGGCATGATGGAGCGCCTGCGAGAGGATGGCGAGGTCCACGGATTTGTCGGGCAGCGGCACCTGCTCGATGTCGCCCAGTTTGTAGGCGAGGTTGGCCAGGCCGTTCTTTTTCGCCAGGGCGGTGCCGACCTCGACCATGCGGGGGGAGTTGTCGATGCACCACACGCGCTCGGCGCGGTGGGCGATCAACTGGGAGACGAGGCCCTCGCCGGCGCCGAGATCGGCCACGGTGATGGCGGGCACGAGCCGGAGCGCGAGGTGGCCGATGGCCTCCCAGGAGCGGCCGGGGCAGTGGTGCTTGCCGAGTTTGCCGGCGATGAGGTTGAAATATTGTTCGGAGACGCGCCGGCGTTTTTGGAGGATGCGGTCGAGGTTGTCGCGGTCCTCGCCGGAAGCGGGGAGCTCGGCGACGGACTCGCAGGCGGCCCGGAGCAGCGCGAACTGCTTGGGCGCAAGGCCGGTGCGGAGCGAGTAGAAGGCCTTTTTGCCCTCGCGGCGGTCGGTGACGAAGCCGGCCTGCCGCAGCAAGGCGAGCTGGGAGGAGATGCGCGACTGGGCCATGCCGAGGATTTCCTGCAGCTCGGCGACGGACAATTCCTCCTTGAGCAGCAGCGCCAGCAGGCGCAGCCGCGTGGAATCGGACAGGGTTTTCAGGGCGTCCCAGGAGGAGTTCACGGCGGGACACTACTGAGGGGAAACGCCGCTGATGACAAGCGCGGGGAGAAAGGGTGATTTTCCGCGGATGACGCGGATCGACGCGAATTAAGACCAAGACATTTAAACACAGAGGACGCAGAGCTCACGGAGGGAATCCAGTCTGTTCAATTTCTCTGCGCACTCTGCGATCTCTGTGTTAAAATTGAATCAGATTTAGCCGTGTTCATCGGCGTCATCCGTGACTGAAAACAAAAAAGCCGCGCGGGTGGCGCGGCTTGAGAGAAGGAAAGTCGACTCGTCGGGACGACTCGCCCTGCCTTACTTGCTGTCGACGTAGCGGGTGATGCCGGCGATCTGGAATTCCTGATGGGTGCTGCCGATCTTGAGCTTCACGTGCTCGCCGATTTTCTTGCCGAGGAGGGCCTGGCCGAGCGGGGTCTTGTAGGCGATGCGGTGGTTGTCGGGATCGCTGTCCCACGCGCCGAGCACGGAGTAGCGGACGGCCTTGCCGTTGGCGATATCGCGGAGGTCCACGATGGTGCCGGCGCTGACCTGGTCGGTCGAGGCCTCGGCGAAATCGGTGATGCGGGCGCGGGCGAGGTCGCGCTCGAGCTGCGCCTTCTGGCCCATGAGGACGCCCTGGTCCTGCTTGGCCATCTTGAACTCGGAGTTTTCCTTGAGGTCGCCGTGCTCGCGGGCGACGGCGATGGCCTTGGAGTTTTCCGGGATGCGCTTGGAGACGATCTCCTCGTATTCGACCCGCTTGCGCTCGTAGCTCTCGCGGGAGACGAGGAACTGCTCGTCCTTGGTCTCGGACTCGCCGGAGACGAGGGTCTGGAGCGAAGGGAAGAGCTTGATGAAGCGGGCGAGCAGAGACTTCTTGGTCAGCTCCTCGAAGCCCTGGTTGAGCAGCAGGCTGTTGCCGAGGTCGCGCGCGGTCTCGGTGTCGGCGGAGGAGAGCAGGTCGGAGATGAGGTCGGCGTCGTCGCTCAGGGCCTCGGCCAGTGGGATGCGGCGGGTGCCGGCGGACTGGAGGGCCTCATAGTCGATGGCGAAGAAGATGGCGCCGAGGAGGCGGGGGGTGATGAGCTCGTTGAGGAGCTTGGAGAATTTCTTCGAGTGACGGTTCTTGATGACCCAGAGCAGGACGGGGGCGCGGAGGTTCTGCTCGGTCTTCCAGCGCTTGAGGGCGGCGGCGAGCTCGTCGCCCTGGCCGTTTTCCATGAGGAAATTGATGCACTCGGTGGTGAACTTGCCTTGCGAGGTCTTGAGGAGGGCGAAGACGATCTCGCGCCACTCGAGCGGGTGCGTCTCCTTGACGAGGTCGAGGAAGCGGGACTGGAAATGGACGGGGATCTTCTCGGCGATGGCGGTGAGGCCCCGGACTTCCTTGATGAGCTCGGGCTGGCTGGGAGTGACGGAGGAGATGTCGTGGCCGAGAATCTTGGCGAGCTCGTCGCGGACGAAGGCGCCGTAGAGGCGCTCGGCGGCGTCGAGCTGGTTGCTGTCGCGCACGGCCTCGGTGATGCCGCTGAGGACCTGGGAAAGGGACTGCTTGGACTCCTCCTTGATGGACGCGGCGAGGAGATCCTCCGCGAGGGAGATGCGGCGGCGGGCGGAGCGGGTGTTGGTGAACTCCTCCATGATCTCCGTCTCGGCGGACACGGGCTCGTCGCGGACGATGTAGCAATCGGTCTTCTTGGCCGGAACGCCGACGCGCGGGTCCTTGATGAGCTGTTTCTTGACGTTGGAGAACCAGCGCTTGAATTTCTCCTCGCCGACCACCTGGGTCAGGACGATCTCGAGCTCGATGGCGCTGGCGGCCTTGTTCGGATAGGCGGAAAGGGTGTCGATGACGAGCTGGACGGGGTCGTCCTCGATGAGTTCCTTGACCTTGGCCGGCTCGGTCTCCTTGCGGGCGAGGATGTGCTTGGCGGGCAAAACCTCCATGCTGCCGACGCAGAAGGCCGGATCCATGCGGTGGCCCTTCTTGCCCTTGAAATCGATGACCAGCTTCTGGTCGGACTCGTCATATTCCTTGATCTGGCCGAAGCCCCAGCTCCGATGGACCACGTAGGCACCGGGTTCCATCGCCTCCAGCTTGGCCTTGGACGCCTTCATGGCGGAGTGTTTGGCTATGGTTGCGGTGATGGCTTCGGAATTCATAATTGCTTATAGAGTCAGTGAACCGATTAGTAGAGGGGACAATGATGCGGGATGTCAAACAGGGTTTGGAAAAAGCTACGGCCGTGCCCAAAACCGCCTTGGGCGAACCCGGGGCGGCCAGCGGCTGGGTGCGGGCGGTGCTCCTGACCGAACGCTGGCTGGCCACCGATGAGAGGGTGGACACGTTGCTGGAAGGACTTGCGGCGAGCCTGGCCGGCCAGGCTCGCGCCCGGGCCCAGCAGTTGTTCTATGGCGTGGTCCGCTGGTCGGGCCGGCTCGAGGCCGCGCTGGCCGGGCTCATGGCGCACGCTCCCCGCACCAAGGTTCGGGCGGTGCTGCTTGTCGCGGGTTTTGAGTTGCTGGAAGGTGGCGCGGACAGCGTGGCTCAGGTCATCCACCACGCGGTCGAGCAGGCCAAGACCGTCGCCAGCCCGAAGGAAGCCCGGTTGGTCAACGCCGTGGCCCGCAAACTCGCCGCCCGGCTGGCCGAAAAACCCACCGACCTCGCGACCGAATTCTCCCACCCGGAATGGCTGGTGCAGCGCTGGACCACGCAATTTGGCGCGGCCACGACGCGGCAGCTGCTCGAATGGAACCAGCAGCCTGCGCCGGTGTATGCGCGCTGGCGCATCGAGGCGCCCGTGCCCGAATTTCTGGCGCCGACCAAGTGGGCGGGGTTTTTTGAAGTAAAGGCCGGCAAATGGGACGAGGTCCGCCGGCTGGCGAACGAAGGCGCGCTTTACCTGCAGGATCCCTCCACGCGGCTGTGCATCGGGCTGCTCACGCCGCAGGCCGGCGAGGTCATCCTCGACGCCTGCGCCGCGCCCGGCGGCAAGAGCCTGTTCATCGCCGACACGATGAAGACGGGGAAAATTGTCGCGCTCGACGAACCCGCCCTGCCGGGCAAAAGCGACATCCGGCTCGTGCGGTTGAAGGAGAACCTTTCCCGGGCGCCCAAGGGAGTGGAGGTGGCGCAGATGGAGGCGGACCTGCGCAAGGTGAAAACCGATTTCTACCGGAACCTGAACCTGCCGGAGAGCTACGACGCCGTGCTGCTCGACGCGCCCTGCTCCAACACCGGTGTCATGCGCCACCGCATCGATGTGAAGTGGCGGCTGCAGGACGGTGACTTTACACGGCACGCCGAGTCGCAGCTCGCGCTGCTCCACGCCGCCGCCCGGCTCGTGAAATCCGGCGGCCGGCTGGTCTACAGCACGTGCAGCATTGATGCCGTGGAGAACGAGGGGGTCATCAAGGCTTTTTTCGAAAGTCGCGCCGGCGGGGCGTTCAAGCTCGAGCACAGCGTCCAAGCCTACCAATGGAAGGACGGCCACGACGGCGCCGGGGCGTTTTTGTTGAAGAAAGCGTGAGCGCACCTAAGTATACTATTAGTTGACATCAGTTCATAAGTGCTGATGTCAACTAATAGTATACTTAGTGGCTTGGGGACTGCTCTTGAAGGCCGCGCCCTTTGCGTGAAAACGACCCACGCCCTCAAGGCACCAGTTCAATCACCGGGATCTCCAGATCGTATTCGCGGGTGCCGGCGAGAAAGGTGTAGGTGATCTTCGTCGCGGACTTCAGCAGCTCGGCGTAGCGGTTGAAGGTCCACTTCTCGACCGGCTCGCCGTTGATCCGGACGCAGAGGTCGCCGGCCGACACGGGCAGTTGGGTCGCGGGCGTGTCGGGAATGACGGTGAGCACGCGCCAGTAAACCGGCGAGCGGGCGAAGGACAGGCCGGAGCTGCGGCGCGGTCCCATCGTCACGGCGCCGTCGGCGTCGCGGACAAAGGTCACCTGATTGCGGCGCTGGTCGAAGGTGAGGACGAAATGCCGCAAAAATTCGCCGCCGATGGACGAGAGCTGGTCGGTGAGATCCACGATGGGTTTCTCGATGGTATGGGCGCCGATGAGGACATCCAGATTGAGCCGGCCGGTGAGCTGGCGGCGGTCGCCCTGCAACGAGGAGATGAGCGTGCCGATGCGCGGGCCGTTGGCGAAGCGCGGGTGCAGGCCCACGGGGTTGAGGCTGAGGCTGCCGTCGCTGCCGGAGTCGATGAGCACGATGAAGGACTCGTTGCCCATCTGGATCGGGATCAGCGGAGTGCCTTGCTGGTTGTTGAAGGCGATGCCCGAAGCGCGCGGCAAGGGCTTGGGCACCGGCGGCGGCGTGACCGGGTAGGGGGCGATGACGAGCCGCTCGCCCGGGTAGTCCAGCGTCAGCAGCGCGTCGCGGAAAACCGGGAAGCCGATGATGCCGTCGATCTGCAGGCCGAGATGCCCGGAGAAATCGGCGAAATCAAAGACGAGGGCGGACACGCGTTCGAACGTGGCGCGGCCCAGCGTGAGTTTTTGCAGCGTAATGGCCGGGAGCTCGATCTCGCCGCCACTGGCCGAGCGCACGCGCACGGTGCGCGGCGGCGTGCCCTTGCGCTCCTTCACGGCGAAACGCTTCGCCAGGTCGGGCGTCACGTAGGTCACGGTGGAACCGGTATCGAGGAGGAAGCGGTAGGTGCGGCCGTCGGCCCACTTGGTCTCAACGACGAAGAAATTGGAAATGATGCGGGCGGGCAGGATGGTGCTCTTCGCCTCGACCAAGGTCCGGCCCGGGGAGCGCCGCGGCGTGATCGAGCATCCCGTGGAGAGCAGGAGACCTCCGCCCACGCACAAGGCTACGGCCGACTGACGGAGGACAGGGGACAAAAAATAAGCGGCGAGAGTGCGCAACGGGTGAAATGAAAGCGGCAAGGCTGGAGGGAAAGGCGCCCGCGCGCAAAGCCTGTTTCGGCCCGGCGGGCGGGATTCACAGCGTTATGCCAACTCCGCCTGCGCCTTCTTCGGGAGCCTGACCTTGACCAGATCGTAGGCGATGCGGATGTGCTCCTTGAGCTGGGTCTCGGCCAGGGCGTCGGGATCCTCCAACTGCACCCACTGGGATTTGAACATGTTGTAGCGCGCCGGGATGATACCGTCGACCTCACCGGTCAGCCGGGCGTAATCGGCCGCGGTGCACTTGAAGGCGCAGCCCTCGATGGTTTCACCATCGAGCGAGACGATCAGGAACATCTTGCCGCCGATCTTGAAGACGAGATTCTCGCCCCACTGCTTCACAAACGTCGCGTGCGGCAGGGAGAGGGCAAAAGTCTTGAGCCGGTCGAGGCGCATGAGGCTCAGGACAGAAAGGGCCGGATCTTGGCGAGAAAGGCTTCGATCTCGAACGGTTTTTGGATGAAACCGGCGATCCCGAGGTTCAGGCTGCGGGCCATCATGTCGACCTCACTGTAACCGCTCATCATGATGACCGGCTGGCGGGCATTGAGCAGGCGGAGTCGCTGCAGAGTCTCCTCCCCGGTGATGCCCGGCATGGTCGCATCGAGGAGGATGAGGGAGATGCGATCACCGTGGGTGCGCCAAAGGGCGAGGGCTTCGTCACCATTGGCGGCCGCCAGCACCGCGGCCCCGTGGACCTCGAGCACGGCGGAGGTGATGCTGCGGATGGCTTCCTCGTCGTCGACAACCAGCACGGTGCCCTTGATCCGGATCGGGGTGACGGTGCCGGGAAACGGTGGCGCCGAGGCCACGGCCTGGCCCTTGGTCGCGGGCAGGAGCAGACGGAAGGTGGAACCCACGCCCGGTTGTGAATCGACGAAGAGGGCGCCGCAGTGGCTTTGCACGATGCCCAGCACGGCGGAGAGACCGAGCCCGCGGCCGGAGAACTTGGTCGTGAAGAACGGCTCGAAGATCCGCGCCATGGTCTCGGGGCTCATCCCGGAACCGCTGTCCGTCACCTCAAGTTCCACATAAGGGCCGGCCGGCAGGTCTGGATGGCCGAGCGAGCTTTTCAGCAGGTCGGCCCCGGCTTCGCTGGTGCGGGTGGCGACGGTGATCAGCCCGGGGTTGCCGCCAAGGGCATCGGCAGCATTGATCACGAGGTTCATCACAATCTGGCGGAGCTGGGTGATGTCGGCGAGCACCGGCGGGAGCCCGTCGGCCAGCCGCAAATCTAGGCGGGTGTTCTTGCTGATGGTGACTTCAAGCAGCGAGGTGGTGCCACGCACCAGCTCGGAGAGGTCGACCCGGTCGGTGATGATCTGGCCCTTGCCGGCGTAGGCGAGCATCTGTTGGCAGAGGTCGGCGGCCCGGCGCGCGGCATTTTCAATCTGCTCCAGGCTGCGCGCGACGGGACTGCCGGCCGCGGTGCCGCGGCGGGCGAGCGAGGCGTTGGCGAGCACGGAGGTGAGGATGTTGTTGAAATCATGCGCGATGCCGCCGGCAAGGACCCCCAAGCTCTCGAGTTTTTGCGCCTCGAGCAGCTTGCGCTCGATGGCGAGCTTCTGCGCCTCGGCCTCTTTCAGGGCCGTCACGTCAATGGCCAGGCCTTCGAGAAAACGGAGGGGACCGTCGTCCGCGTAAATGGGTTGGCCGCGCACTAGGATCCATTTCACCGCGCCTTCCCGGTGCCGGATGCGGTATTCGGCTTCGAAGCTGCGGCGCTCCCGGATGGCCCGGCCCACGGCGTCGCGGATGATGAACCGGTCGGACGGCACCGTCAGGTCCGTGATGCTGATGCGCCCGCTCAGGTAATCCGCGGCGGGGTAGCCGGTGAGGGCCAGCATGCCTTCGCTGGCAAAATAGGTGGTCAACCGCTCGTCGAAAGCGCAGCGGAAGGCGGCACCCGGCAGCTGGCTGATGAGGTTGGTGAGCTGGCGGCGGTTTTCCTGCAGCTCGGCCTCGGCCGCAATGCGGCGCTGGATGTCCTCGTTGAGCATCGCCTGCGCCCGGCGCAGCTCGGCGGTCCGCCCGGTCACTTGCAGCTCGATCAGCGCGGAACGGTGCACCCGCCCGTAGGCAAACAGGGCCAGGGCGCCGGAGGTCAGCAGGCCCAGGGCGAGCACCCCCAGCGGTCCGCGCGTGTGGTTCGCCGCCAGCCATTGCGGGGTCGGGCGGAACAGCAGCTCCCAGTTGCGTTCCCAGATTGGAAAGGGGGCCCACACCGTGCCGCGGGTCACAAAGGATTTTTCCGCGGGCAGTTGATCCACTTGGATCCGGCCGTCCACTCCGATGAACCCGAGCACCTCCCCCCCGTTGCGGACGCTGTCGTCGACGACGAGCATCTCGAGGACCGCCTCGCGGTCCCGGGAGCCGGTGAACATGCCGGCCAGCAGCTGGTCCAGCCGGAAAACACCGGCCACGACTCCGCGGAATTCACCCGGGCCGACGGCCGGCCCGGCCTTGGCAAAGACGGGCACATAGACGATGAAGCCCGGGACGATTCCCCCGGGGGTGAACAACTGCAGCCGGGGCGACATGACGGTGCGGCCGGTGGCCCGGACCACGGCGATTTCCGGCGCGGTCAGGCCGCTGAGAATGTTGAAGCCCAGCGCCAGGGCGTTCGCGGACAGCGGCTCGGCGTGAACGACCGGCAGGTATTGCTCGTGCTCCGCGGCGGGCGCGAGCGCCGTGCGCTCCGGGCTGACCCGATCCTTGAAGATAAAATCAGGGAAGCCCTCGGCCCGCACCGCCGCCTCCACGCCGGCGCGCTCCTCGCGCGTTACCAGCGGGGCCCACTCCAGGGCTACGAGTCCGGGGTGGCGGTCCTGAAACTGGCTGAAGACCCCGGCGAGATCGGATCGCCGGACGTGATCGGAAAACCGATACAGCAACCGGGTCGACTCAAGCACCACGTTGCAATTGCGGATGGTGGCATCGAGCGCATTCACGCGGACCTGCACCCGGTGGCCGAAATCCTCCTGGATGCGCTGCTCCTCGGCCTGGCGGGAATAGAGATAGGCAACGCTGCTCAACCCGGCACCCAGCGCAAAAATCCCCAGCGCAACCAGCCAGGACCTTAACTTGGGCTGTGGGGTGTTCATGGCCGGCTGTTGCTCTGGTTGGCTCGCGGCGTTCCGGACCGACCGCCGGAGAAGCGCACGGCCAGAGCTGCGAGGTGCACCCAATCACATTGTCAGGCCGCGAAGCATTGGCAACGTGGATTCCCCCTTCAGCCGGTGGGTCTTTTACCCGTCGCCTACAGGTGATACGGCAGGGGAAACTTGGCGGTGAGTGCGACCACCTTCTGCTTCGTCGCGGCGAGGACGGCGGCCTCGGCCGGGGTGCCGATGGCCACCAGCACGCCGTCGATCAGACCGGCGATCTCCTCCATCTCGGCTTCCTTGAGGCCACGGGTCGTCATCGCGGGCGAGCCGAGGCGGATGCCGGAGGCCTGGAAGGGCGAGCGCGTCTCGAACGGCACGGTGTTCTTGTTGCAGGTGATGTTGGCCTTATCGAGCGTCTCCTGCGCGACCTTGCCGGTGAGGTTGGGCAGCTTGGCGCGGAGATCGACGAGCATCAGGTGGTTGTCCGTGCCGCCGGAGACTATTTTGTAACCGTGCCTGATCATGGCGGCGGCGAGCGCCTGGGCGTTCTTGATGACCTGGGAGCTGTAGGCCTTGAACTCGGGCTTGAGGCACTCGGCGAAGCACACGGCCTTGGCGGCGATGACATGCATGAGCGGGCCGCCCTGGCCGCCGGGGAACACCGCTGAGTCGATCAGTTTGGCGTGCGCCGCCTTGCACATCGTGAGGCCGCCACGCGGGCCGCGCAGGGTCTTGTGCGTGGTCGTCGTGACGAAATCGGCGTGCGGGAAAGGCGAGGGATGGTGGCCCGAGGCGACGAGGCCGGCGATATGCGCAATGTCGGCGAAGAGCAGCGCGCCGACGGAGCGGGCGATCTCGCCCATTTTCGCGAAGTCGATGATGCGCGAGTAGGCGGAGGCGCCGACGGTGATCATCTTGGGCTGTTCGCGCGCGGCGACGGCGGCGAGTTCGTCGTAATCGATGAGTCCGTCGGCCTCGCGCACGCCGTACTGGCAGAAGTTATAGAGCTTGCCGGAGAAATTGGCCGGGTTGCCGTGGGTGAGGTGGCCGCCGTGGCTGAGGTTCATGCCGAGAATCTTGTCGCCCGGCGACAACATGGCGGTGTAGACCGCGAAGTTGGCCTGCGAGCCGGAGTGGGGCTGGACGTTGGCGTGCTCGGCGTTGAAGAGCTGCTTGGCGCGCGCGATCGCGATGTTTTCGACCTGGTCGACAAATTCGCAGCCGCCATACCACCGCTTGGCCGGGTAACCCTCGGCATATTTGTTGGTCAGCACGCTGCCCTGCGCCTCGAGGACGGCGGGGTAGGTGAAATTTTCCGAGGCGATCAGCTCGATGTGATGCTGCTGGCGGCCAAGCTCGCCGGCGATGGCGGCATGGATGGCGGGATCGAGTTGCGAGAGCGGGGTGGCGTTGAGCGACATGGAAGCAGGGAGCCGGGAGCGGGGAGGAAGGGGAAGATTATTTTTGGTGCACGAGTGTCTTAAGGAAGGCGATGAGGCTCGGGATGGCCTCGACCATTTCGTCGCGGCAGGTCTCGTAGAGCTTGAGCGGGCCGCCGTAGGGGTCGCCGATCTCCTTCTCGGCGGGAGGCGGCAGGAACTCGCGAAACAGGTAGAGGTGGGGCGGGATGGGGCGGGCCCGCAGCTGGATGATGGACCGGTGCGACTCGGTCATGCCGAAGACCACCAGGGCGCCGTCGAGCAGCTCCTGCGTGAGCGGCTGGCTGCGGTGGCCGCTGATGTCGATGCCGACTTTTTTCAGGGCGGTGACCGAGTTTTCCGAAATGGGCTCGCCGGTGCGGCTGGCGACGCCGGCGGAGATGACCTTGAGCGAGCGCAACGGCTCGGTCTGGCCGGAGAGTGCGTGCTTGAGCAGGGCCTCGCCCATCGGGCTGCGGCAGATGTTGCCGGTGCAGACGATGAGGATGTGACCGGGCGCGGGCATTATTAAGCGTCAAGCTGTAAGCTTTGGGCTGTAAGCTAAAGGCAGAAAGCGCCGAAACGCAAAGAAACGCCCCGCGATCAGCGACGCAGAGCCAGCAGGGCCCGGTGCAGATGGACGGCGCGCTGCAGCACGCCGTCGATGAGCGGGACCGTCTTTCCGAGGGCGGTCGCAAGCTTGGGCGCCGCGGGATCGGGCAGGGGCGGGGGCTCGGCGTCGGGATTGCCGTTCTTGAATTCCTTCACGAGCGTCGCCTCGTCGAAGCGTTCCTTTTCAATTTTGCCCGAGATGAGAGTGGCGAGCGGCGTGCCGGTCTCCAGCGCGTCATAGGCGCGCCGGTCGGTGGCCGCGTCGGCCTGCACGATGACCTTGGGTGCGGGCAGCGAGCCCGATGCGCCGAGGGTGAGGGCGGAAGACTGGGCGACAGTCGCAATGATCGCGGCGGGAGT
>DATFUQ010000044.1:0-3703 GCA_035260745.1 Lacunisphaera sp.
CCGATGAAAAGCCCGACCAGCAGTGAGCTGGCGAGGAGGAAACGCTGCCAGAGGTGGGTCAAGCCGGGCACCGGCCGAAGGTTACCCGGTTTGCGCGCGCTTTCACGGGGTTAGTGAACCGGGCGCCTCCGGTGAGGCGCCCGGGCCGATTGTCGAGCGGATCGGGAAATTAGCCTTGTTGGCCTTGTTCGTCTTGCTGGCCGCGGCGGACTCGGATCAGCTGCGCCTGGGCGGCGCCTGCTCGGTTGTCGGCGGTGACGACCATGAGACCGAGGGCGGGCGTCTGCTCCCACTCTGCGGCGTCGATGGAGACCGAGGCGGTGACCGTGGCGTTGACAGCCACCGCGTAGTTGAGCTGGCCGCTCTTGATGGCCGGGGTGAAGGCGTTGAAAGTGCCGGGTCCGCTGACGCTATCGCTCGCGAAGCCGCGGTCGCCGCGGACGTCGAAGCTCATAGCGGTGTAGGTGAAGCGCGGGTTGGCAGCTGTGAGCCCGAGGTCGATGAGGTCCGTCTTCAGCAGGAGCGTGCTCCCGTTGAAGGGTGCTGTTACGAAGTACTCCCCGGCGCAGTTTGCTGCGAGCGGAAGGTCGCAGAGGAACGTGACGTAGTTGCCGTCATAGCTGTTGGCGGTGAACTTGCCGAGGTCGATTGCAGCGAGCACCCAGTTGGGCGTGCCCGTGCCCGTGGTGTCGATGAGGATGTCGTACTCGTTGACGTCGGGAGTGACGAAACGGCCGAAGGTGTTGACGGCAAAGGTCAAGGTGCCACCGGCAGGGTCTGACTGGGCGCCGACCGCGCGGATGCCGAGCTCGCCGAGATCCCTGTTCGCGCCCTGGAGACCCCAGGCGTACACGTCGGCGACGCCAGACCGAGCGCCGTCTGCGTTGGTGATGGTGGCGGTGCCGGTCAGCGAGTCTTTGCCGAATCCCTTGGAGAGCTCGGTGGCCACGTTGGAGCGGGCGCGGGGAACCATGAAGTAGGGCACGCGCAGCGAGACGCCGCCGTTCATGCCCGGTGCCGCCGGCGTCAGCTGGATTGCACCTGACACTTCGCGGAAACCGAATGCGCTGCCCACGTCGGCGGCCTTGACCGAGAGCGTGACCTTAAGGTTTGCGGAATCTTCAGGACCGATCGTGACGCTCGGCGCGCTCAGTGTGACCGTGTGCAGCCTGCCGCCATCCGGAACAGCGGAGGCATTGAATGTGATCGGAGCTGCGCCGTGGTTGGTGATCTGGAACTTCAAGCTGCCCGTGAAGTCGTGGGTCAACTCGTTGAAGCCGAAGCTGAGGGCGGTTGCCTCATCGTCGGTGGTCGCGGTTGCCTGAGTGCGAACGGCGGAGACCGCCGAGACTTCGCCGGCACCACCGCGGCTGACCTTGTAGGTGGAGTTGTTGACCTTGGTGGGTGCGATGGTCGCGGTGTTGATAATCGCGGCCCGCTGCTCTCCGTTGTCCCAGTCAGGGTGAGCCTGGCGGACGAGCGCGGCCACGCCGCTAACGTGCGGGGCGGCCATCGAGGTGCCTGACATGCGAGTGCCCTGGTTGCCCGAGCCGCTCAGCGTGGACATGATGCTCACGCCCGGACCGGTGACGTCCGGCTTGAGCATGCTGTCACCCCGGCGGGGGCCGCCTGAGGTGAAGCTGGCGAAACCTTTATAGCCGCCGTTGGCGATCGTCGTCGCGGACCCCAGGTCCACCGTGGTGGCAGCTTTCATCTTGGGGCCGTCCACTCCGCGGATGCCGAGAAACGGAATAGTCACGATCTGGTGACTCATGGGGTCCTGGATCGGCCCCTCATAGACGGGAAAGCCGGACCCGTTGTTGATCATCGCCACCGCGGCTGCGCCGTGCCTGGCGCCGAAGATGACGCGGTCGACGCGGGCGCACGAGCCGCGCACAGTCACGACCACTTTGCCCGTGATTTTCGAGGGGTCGTACTCCCTCTCATCGCATCCGGAGAAGCTGCCGTGCATCGGCATCACGTAGGTCTGCAGCCCCGCCGCAGGGGCCTTGACGCTGTCGTTCGCATTCATGGCAAGGCCGCTCACTGCTCCAGGGTTCAGGGTGAGGTTGTAACCCGGGAAGGCGGCGATGGTGTCCGCCGCGGCCACGCTGATCGCGCGGTCCGAGATGGCGGGAGAGCCGGTGATGTAAGGAGCGGGGCCGCTGTTGCCGGCCGAGGCGACGACGATGATGCCCGCGTCCGCGGCGTTGTTGGTGGCTTCCACGTCGGGATCCGACGTATCGCCATAAGCGGAACCTAGGGACATGTTGACCACGTCCATCCGGTTGGCGACCGCCCAGTTGAGGGCGTCGACCACGACGTCGGTCGAGCCCGCGCAGCCGAAGACGCGGATGGCGTAGAGGTCGGCCTTCGGCGCGACGCCGGGACCGACGCGGAAGCTCGTGCTGGTGTAAGTCGAGGAGTTGTAGGCGCCCGTGTAGGTGGCGCCGGTGCCCGTCACGCCGAAGCCGGCAGTGGTCCCAGCCGTGTGGCTGCCGTGTCCGTTGCAGTCAAGCGGGTTGACTCCCGGGTGAGGGATGGTGCGGGGGTCACCGGGCGGAGCTGACGCGTCGTAAGCGTCGCCCACCAGGTCGACGCCGCCCTTGACCTTGGGCGAGTTCGGGCCAAACCACGTGGGGTCGGGCAGCTGGTTGGCCTGCTTGGTGGCAAATGCTGTAGCGAAGGCAGCCTCGGTGCCGGGACCGCCGAAGTTGGCATGCGTGTAATCGATGCCGGTGTCGATGATGCCGACCTTGACCCCTTCGCCGTGCACTCCGGCCGGGCCTGCCCAGGCGGCGGGAGCGTCGATGAAGGGAACGCTCTGAGTGTTCTCCAGCTCATGCACCGCGACCGGCTTCACCGCGACGACGTTGGGGAGAGAGGCGAGCGCAGCGACTCGGTTCGCGGGGACCTGCACCTTCACGCCGTTGTAGGCGTCCTGGTACTTGGCGACCACTGTGCCGCCATTGGCCTGGATGTCTCCATCGATAGCGTCCTGTCGGCTCTTGAGCTCGCCCCGCACCTGCTCCCGCTGGGCATCGTCGAGCTTCGTGCCGGACTTCTTCTGTGCCGCGGCGACCGAGTCTCCCGCCATCTTGAGGACGACGGTCGTTCTGGCGTTTGGGTTGGCGGCGTGTGGCTTGTTCGCCGGGGTGAACTGCCCCCCTGGAGTGAAGGCCTCCATCGCGGAGCCTTCGGCGTTGGGTGGTGTATCGATTCTTTGGGCGACGACCGGGCTGCTCGCGAGCAGTAGCGTCGCACCCGCGCTCAGGATTGCGGCGAACGAAAACCAGGTACGTCTGGCGTGCATGGCCACCCTATCCCCTTCCAAAAAGCCGCAAGACACTTCGCGGCAATGTCTTTTCCGCAGGTGCGGAAATTGAATTTTAGTTGCTCTCAGACCGTACGACGCAAGTTAACGAAGGCTATTTTTTCTCGCTTGCCGGCGCGCTAATGACGCTAGGGATTGACGCGTTCCAGGACGACGACCGGGATCTGGCGTGAGGTCTTCTTCCGGTACTCGTGGAAAGTCGGAAGGATGTCGGCGTGCTGCTTGTAAAGGCGCTCGTACTCCCCTCCCTGGGGGACGTGCGCGCGAGCTTCGAAGCTCTCTCCGCCGGCTTCCACCATCACCTCCGGGTGAGTGACGAGGTTGTGGAACCAGGCGGGATGCGACGGAGCGCCGCCCTTAGAGCCGACG
>DATFUQ010000045.1:0-5776 GCA_035260745.1 Lacunisphaera sp.
CCGCCCGTCGGCAGCGGCTTGGAACGATCAAACACGCCGATGTTGTCCAAACCCAGGAACCCGCCGCTGAACAAATGTCGGCCGCCGGGATCCTTGCGGTTCACCCACCAGGTGAAATTGACCACCAGCTTCTGGAACACCCGCGCCAGGAACACCCGGTCGCGCCCGCGGCGCGGCCCCGTCATCTTGTAGACGCGCCAGCAGGCCCAGGCATGCACCGGCGGATTAACGTCCGAGAAATTCCACTCGTAGGCCGGGATCTGCCCGTTCGGATGCATATACCATTCGCGCAGGAAAAGGTTGAGCTGCTCCTTCGCGAAGTGCGGATCGATCCGGGCAAACGGAATCATGTGGAAGGCCAGATCCCACGCCGCGAACCACGGGTATTCCCACTTGTCGGGCATCGAGATGATGTCGCGGTTGAACAGGTGCGGCCAGTCGCTGTTGCGGCCCCGCCGCCGCGCCGCGGGGGGCGGGGGCTGCTTGGCGTCCCCTTCCAGCCAGTCCGCGACGATGAAATGATAAAATTGCTTGGACCAGAGCAGCCCGGCAAACGCCTGCCGCGCCACGTTGCGCTGCTCGTCGCTCACCCCCTCCGGCAGCACGGTCGCATAGAATTCCTCCGCCTCCGCCCGGCGCGTCGCGAAGATCTGCGCAAACCCATCACCGAACGGCCGGCCGGGCGCTTCGCTCTCGGCGCTGAGCCGCAGCCGCATGACGGCGGTCTCACCGGACGCGAGGTCGAGCACCCGGTGCGCCGCAACCTTCGTGCCGGTCCGCTTGGCATTCACGGCGCCGGTCTGCCCGTGCACCACGTAGTCGTGAAATGCGTCCTTCACAAACGGCCCGGGATTTTCCGTGTCAAACAGCTTCTGGGTGTTGGTCTCGTTGTCGGTGAAGAGCAGCGCGGCGTGCCGGTTCCCGGCCGGCTCGATCTCCCAGAAAAACCGCCCGAGCGACTCGTGATGGGTTTGCACATGGCCGGGCGCCAGCTGCTGCATCCGGGGTTTCAGCTCGCAGCCCTCGTGCTTGGAGCCCCAGGCCCAGGTGTTGCGAAACCACAGTGTCGGCAGCAGGTGCAATGCCGCCCGCTCCGGTCCGCAATTTGTCGCGGCGATTTCGATCAAAATGTCATTCGCGCCCGCCTTGACGTATTCCACCGCGACCTCGAAGTAGCGGTTCTCTGCAAACACCCCCGTGTCCTCCAGTTCAAACTCGCGCTCGTTGCGCCCGCGCCGGCCGTTCTCCTCGCGCAGCCGGGCATACGGAAATTCCGCCTGCGGGTAGTGGTAGACCGCGCGCATATGGCTGTGCGTCGGCGTGCTCGCCGTGTAGAAATACGCCTCCTTTACGTCCTCGCCGTGATTGCCCTCGGGCCCGGTCAGGCCGAACAATCGCTCCTTCAACACCGGGTCGCGCCCGTTCCACAGCGCCAGGGCAAAGCACAGCCGGCATTCCCGGTCCGTGATGCCGAGCAGGCCGTCCTCCCCCCAGCGGTAGGCGCGGCTGTGCGCCTGCTCGAAGGTGAAATACTTCCAGGCCTCGCCGTCGGCCGAGTAATCCTCCCGCACGGTGCCCCACTGCCGCTCAGCCAGGTAGGGCCCCCAGCGCTTCCAGTTTTTTTGCCGGCCGGCGTCCTCGGCGAGGCGAACATGCTCGGGCGTCGATGGGGCCGCTTTCTTCACGGGGAGATGCTACACACCGACCCGGCCAAGGCACGGCTAAACTGGGTGCTCCCGCGATCCGGCCTCAAATCAACCTGGCCAGCGCCGTGTGTCCGGTCTTGCTCACCACCACATAGAGCAGGGAGGAGTCGGCCCACGAGGCGATGCTCGCTCCGGTCCGGTCCGACAGCACCGGCGCGGCGGCGGCGGCCAGCGCCGGAAAATCCGCACGCTGCGCGATGTAGCAATGAAACCAGGCGCCTTCGCGCTTGAAGCACACCTCAAGCACATCGTGCCCCTCAAAGTTCACCGTGCGGCAGCCCGCGGTGCACAGCGACTTGAAGTCCACCGGCAGTCGGTCGCCCAGCCGCGTGGTTGGCAGGCTCAGCATCGCCTGCAGTGCGCCGGTTTCCGCGCCGTGCCCGCCACCATGGGAACCGGCGAGCGTGTCGCCCAGGGCAAATTCGGCCAGCGGACTGTTCGCCGCAACCTGCTTGGGCCACAGGGCCAGCCCGGTGGCCAGCAGCACGGCAAATCCGGCGGCGGCGGCCATCAGGGCGGGGTGTTGCCACCAACTGCGCCGGGTCGTGTTAGAAACCCGGCCGCCCGCGAGGATGGACTCGCGCAGGCCCGCCGGGGCCGGCACCTCCGCGAGCTTGGCACTGATCGCGCGGTCCAGGGACTGTTCGCGGGCCAGCCACTGGGCAAGGATGGGGTCGAGCTTCACCTGTTCCAGGGCCTCGGCGAAGGTCGCATCGCCGGCATCCGCGCCGTTGGGCCGGTAGCCTTGCAGAATAAATTTAGCCTGCTGGGTGTTCATGAGAGTTTCCTTGCGGTGGGTGTTTGAAAGGGGACGACTTTGCCACGGGTGCCCGCTTCCTTGCGGGCCAGCGCGGCGCGCAGCTGCCCCTTGCCGCGCGAGAGGCGGGACATGACGGTGCCGATGGGCACCTCGATCATCTCCGCGATTTCCTTGTAGGACAGATCCTGCATGTAGAACAAAGTCAGCGGGGCGCGATAAACCTCGTCCACTTCCTGCAGCGCCTCGACCACGAGGGATGCGTCCATGCTGCTTACCAAGTCGACTTCCGGCGCGGGTGGATCGGCCTCGACCGGCCCGAGGTCCTCCAAGGCGGTGATGCGCTCGGCCCGGCGGCGGCCGCGGAGAAACTCCCGGTAAAGCGTGGTGAAGAGCCAGGACTTGGCCTTGGCTTTTTCCCGCAGGGCATGCCCCTGCTTGGCCCAGATGAAAAATGTCTGCTGCGTGAGGTCGCCCGCGTCCGACGAACTCTTCGTCAGGCTGAGGGCGAAGCGGAAGAGCGGCGTGTAATGCGCGTCCACCAGCTCGTTGAAAATCTCATTGGCCATGCAGGGGTAAGAGTCTGCCTAAACGCGGCTTATTCCAACAAAAAGAACCCCGTTTTCACGGAACTCCAAAGTGGTGGCAAGGCTCGGTTCCGAGCCAACCAAGTCGCCCCGGCGCCGCCCCAGTCGCCTGGCGAAGGCCTGCTAAACCGCGGGCGTTCCCCGCACGGCTCATAACGGTTTCGCCGACTTGAGGATTGCCTCGAAGCGCGGGTCGTCCTTCAGGCGCGACAAGACAGGGTCGAAGCGGATTGCATTGGGCTCTGTGCCGAAGGCGGGCATCGCGATGATTTCGCGGAGCAGAGCGAGAGCCTCTTCGCGGCGGTTGCCGATCACCAAAATCCGTCCGTATTCTACCCGCATCACCAAAGCCGAGAGGGCATCACGCGCCAGTTCTTCGTCAAGCGCAGCCTTGCCGTCGCGAATCCCCTCGTCGACCCGCCCGGCATAGGCCTCGGCCCGGGCGATGCCGAACTGGGCCCAGACTTCTTGCCGCGGCGCCCATTTCTGGCGACGGTATACTGCGATGGCCTCGTCGGCAAACCGGCGCGCCTCTTCCGGCCGGCCGCGCAACCAGGCGATGAAGGCGCGATGCAAAACCACCGGGTCTCTGATCGTCGCGTCAATATTTTCCACCGAGGTAATCCGTGAATCGGCGAGCGCATGGTCCGCGGCGGCCAGGTCGCCCTGCTCCATTGCAATTCCGTAAGCCCTCTGAAGTCCTTTCACATCGCTGGCTGCGGGCGGCAACGCCACCAGCGCCCGAAGGAAGGCGGCCCGGTCGCCGTCGAGTTCAAATTGGGCGTGGGTCCGATTGTATTTCAGCCCAATCTCATCGGGGAAAATGGCCTGATAGCGGCTGATCAGTTCGAGCGCCTGCGGGCAACGCCGCAGACTAAAAACGGTCGAAATCAGAGTATTGATTCCATTCACGTCGTTGGGATTGAGCGCAGCCGCCCGCTCCAGCCGGGTCAATGCCTCCGGCCATTGGCCGAGGCGCCGGAGGGCCAGCGCGATCCGGAGGTGCAGTTGCGCATCATTGGGCAGTCCGGCCTCAGCGGCGCGGTACTCCACCAGCGCCCCGGCCCAGTCATTCCGGCAAGCATAATCAAACGTTCCTTGGGCGAGGAGGGTCTCGGGCGCCCCGGGGGCCAAGCGCTGCGCAATATTCACCTCGGCCTGCGCTTTGGCCCTCCGCTCCGGGGTGGGGTCAAGCGAGCCAAACCAATACATCGTGCCGTGCAGGATCGAGGCCTGGACGTGCGGCAGCGCGAACGCGGGATCTTTCAACGCCGCTTGTTCATAGAGGCCGATCACCCGCTCGTATTCCTCCTTTGACGACCCGAAGCCTCTGTTCTGGTCAAGAACGCGGGCCCGCAGATATAGCTCGTAGGCCTCTTGATTTTCCGTCGGGCGGCGCGCGATGAGCGTCCGCTCACCGGGGGTGAGTGTCGCCTTGAGGGCGGCGGCAATTTCCTGCGCCAGTCTGGCCTGCAGGGCGAAGATGTCGGCCATATCACCGTCAAAGGTATCGGCCCAAAGGTGGTCGTCCGTGCGGGCGTCGATCAATTGCATATTCAGATGCACCTTGTTCCCGGCGCGCTGCAGGCTGCCTTCGAGCACCGTCACCACCCCCAACTCGGTGGCTATTTTCTTCAAGTTGCGCCCTTCCGGGTTCTTGTAGGCCATGACCGAGGTGCGCGAAATCACCTTGAGCGCGTGAATCTTCGCGAGGACCGTGATGACCTCGTCGTGCAGCCCGCTGGCAAAGAACTCGTTCTCCTTGTCCGGGCTGAAATTCGCGAACGGCAGGACCGCGATGGACTTTCCCTCCGCTGGCGGAGCCGAGGCAGGCACGGCTGGCTTGGAGTCCGGAGCGGATTTTGCCACCGCGACCGGTGGCTCCGGTTTGCGCAAGGCCACGATGCATATGCCGACCCCGACAAGCACGGCGGCCAGCACGCCCCACCTCCAGCCGGGAATGGTGGATTTCACTGCAGGCGCGGCGGCCTCCCGGTGGAGCGCGGGACCAAGGCGCCCCGCCTTCCGGGTTGGTTTACTCAGTCCTTCCAGCAGTTGTTTTACTTGTTCGACAAAATGCGGGGTGGGCGCGCCGTGGGATAGCCGCGTCCATTGCACGCGCATGAGTTCGTCGGGCACCAGCGCCTCGGACTCCGCCGTCTCGTCTATCACGACCGGCAGCAGGAAGGGCACGCCGGCAGCCATGTCGTGCGTGCGCTCGACTGCGAGCTTCCACTCACGCCGGAAGTATCCTTCGCCGCGCGTCTGGGTATTGAGCGAGACGATGGGCACGAAAAGCGCGCATTCCCGGATTTGTTTTTTTATCTTCGCATCCCAGGCATCCCCGCCGCGCAATTCGCTTTGGTCGAACCACACCTCGACGCTGAATCCCCGCAGGGCGTCGGCGATGCGCCGCGCCGCTTCGGTGTCTTCGCGGGCATAGCTAAGGAAAACGCCGCCGGGCGTAGCTGGGTGGTCTATCATGAATCACATTTAATTATGCCGCTTAAGCTTATGCCTTGCCAGTCCAAACCCGCTCAGGCATCCGCATTAATTAATCCACTTTAGCCGAGAATGTTTGCGACGATTTGCCGAGCTTATCAACATTGCCTGCGGCGGGCTGGCTAAGTAAGGACATCGACTGGACTACCGGCGTCATCAGACCGAAGTTTGACCAGTATGCCGACAGCTTGGGAGCCTCCAAACTAGGTCAGGATTAGGCCAGT
>DATFUQ010000046.1:0-7248 GCA_035260745.1 Lacunisphaera sp.
CCCCCCCGCCGATCGCGGCCGGCAACACGCCATCATCCCTTATCAACCGGTGCCGGGTGAGATCTTGCATTTCACCAGCCGCCCTGGAAAGACCTACAGTTATGACTGGGCCTATTGGGCGCGGATCGAAGTGAAATGACCCACCAGCCAGACGACCGTTCAAAAACATCCTGAGGCGACTGCGCTTGCGAGGGTGAGGTGCCACGGCAGGACCGCGCGGGCGGCGAACTGGTCTTCCGCCCGAGCCCGGGCCCGCGCGGCCAGTTCACGCCCGATGTCCGGCGCGGCCAGCAGCCGGGCGAGTCCTTCGCACCACGCGACGGTATCACCGGCCGGCAGCAGCCAGGCTTCCAGGTCGGGTCGCACCAGTTCGGGAATGCCGTGCACCGCCGAGGCGATGATCGGGGCACGACAGGCCATCGCTTCCAGCACGACCCGCGGCGACGATTCCTCGTAGCTCGAGCAGACGAACAGGTCCGCCGCCAGGTAATAGCGCAGGTAGTCGGGCGTCTCGGGGTGAACGACGAGATTGTCGCGGCCCAACTCAACCAGGACATCACCGAGCATGGCGTCGAAGGGTGAATCACGGCCGCCCAGCAGGACAAAGCGCGTGCGGGCGGCCAGATCCGGATAGCGTCGGCAGAGCAGATCCACGGCGCGCGCAAAGGTGTGCTGACCTTTGCGGTCGGACACCGTGCCGATGTTGCAGACGAGCTGTTCGCCGGGCCGCAGGCCGAATCCCTGACGCAGCAAATCCCGGTCCTGCCGCGCGAGCCACTGGTCCAGTGCCGCGACATCCACCCAGCCGGGTGTCAGACGATGGCGCTCGGGCCGGCCATAGCCGAGGTGATAGCGCCGGGTGGACGCGGTCGTGAAGGATACGATGTCGGCCAGCGCGAAGGCCTCCTCCGCGAGCGAGATAACCGACGCATGCACCCGCCGGCCATAGAATGTCGCCGGGGTGGTGCTTTCGTGCACGTACATCAGGGTCGGGCGGCGGGCGGCCTTGGCGGCATGCACCGCCCAGAAGGTGGTGAAGCTGTTGGCGATGACCAGGTCGGTTGCGGCCCAGTCGACCCCGGCGGTGAGAGCGGCCAGCGCCTGGCTGGCTCCGGCGGCGGAATCAGCCTGCAGAATTCCGCTGACATCAAGGACCGTCACCTTGGCGCCGAGCGCCGCAAACTCGCTCCGCAAAGGTCCATCCTCCGCGCTGACCACCTGCAATTGTGCGCCGGCTGCGGCGAGGGTGCGGCCAACGTCGAGCAGGAAGCGGGGCGCGCCTTGCAGGCTCAGTCCGTGGGTGGCGAGCAGCACCCGTTTGGGTGGGACCATCGGCGGGCGCAGCGAGGCCTCGATCAACGGGGCGTTGGATTGCGCCGGGCGGCGCCGGGCCAGTTGTTCGTGCTCGGCCCGCAGGCCGGCGAGATGGTCGTCGAGTTCGGCATCCCTGGTCACCGCCATGCCCCGGGCGGCGAGCTCCTGGTCCCAGGCGGCCTGCGCTGTGTCCAAAAAACCGGGTGCCTGGACTAGACCCGTCAGTTGCTCCTCCTCCGTCGGATGCAGCCGGGTGCGCACCACCGGACCGAGATGCAGGCTGCCATCCTCGAGTTCCGCGTAAATCCGGAGACTGACCGGATTCGGCAACTGCGCGGGCACATCGACCAGTCCGATGAAGCCGCAGGCCCGGGCGTTAAGATTCTGGGTATAATGGGCGGCCGGGCCGGGCGAGGGTTGATGAATGGTCAGGGGCTGCCACGATTGCAAATCCACCGTGCCCAGGATGCGCCGGGTGCGGAGTTCCGGGTGGAACAGATGGCCGAACGCCGGAATGCGACCGAAACGGCAGCAGCACACCGAGGCCGGCTCATCCACAAATCCCAGGAGCGGCGCCGGGGCATCGCGGAGCACCCGCGGATAAGGCAATTCTCCCGCCAGCGTGGCGGCGAGTTGCGCCAAGGGCTGCTCCGGCCGGCGAGTGGCTTCGCACAGCAGACGCCGCAGGCCGTATCCGTAATCGATCCAGCGCAGCGGGCCGCCGGGCAGCGCGAAGTGCACCGGCGGATTCGCCGGCCCGACCGGCCAGGCGATGGTTTGGAAAATCGTCCAACGACCCTCGATTTCCTGCACCTCCAGCCCGACCTCAACCGCGCCCGGAGCGAGATCGACGACGATGTAGAACTCCGCCAGCGCGACCGCGCGGCCGGTTTGAAAATGTTCGGCAAGGTCCCTGCGCGGGAGGCCGTGGACGCCGGGGAAGGTCCGTTCACCGACGCGGGCGCGGACATCAACGAAATGTCCGCCCGGTTTTGGCCACACCCAGCCGCGCAAAGCGTGGCGGCCCTGGGACAGGGCCGCGCCGGGCGCGGGCGATTCGAGCTGGCTGAAGCTGAAGGCGGTTTCGTGCATCCGGTGGCGTTCACCCCAGCCAGGCCTCGCGGATCACCTGCAGGTGACGGGGCATGGTGCGGACGTGGTGGTAGTGACGGGCGGCGCGGGCGCGGGCCATGGAGATCATTTTCTGGCTGCCCGCAAAGTGGTCGGCGAGCGCCAGCTTCAGGGCGTGGGCGAGTTTGAACTGGTCGCCGGCGGGCACGAGATAGGCCTCGTCGGTGTTGGTCAGCATCTCGGCGATGCCATTGACATCCGTGCTGACGATGCGGTTGCCGAAGACCATCGCCTCGAGCAGCACGCGCGGGAAGGATTCCTCGAAGCTCGTGCAGACTAGGATGTCCGCCAGCCGGTAGAATTCGTAGATGTCGGGAGTTTCCGGGAAAATTTTTACGTTGTGGAGCCCCATCAGTTGGATGTCCTCCCGCAGGGTCTCCATGTAGAGGCCCTCGCGGGCCCCGACCATCACCCACTGGATTTTTTTGTCCGGGAAGAGCACGGGCAGCTCCTTCCCGAGCAGGTCGATGGCACGGATGTAGATGTGCTGGCCCTTGCGTTCGCAGACCGAGCCGATGTTGACGACCACCACGGCGTCGGGATCGAGGCCGTGCTTGCGGCGCAGCGCCGCCGGGCCGTGGGTGGCGGCGAACTGCTCGATGCGGGCAAAGTCCACCCAGCTGGCGAGGGTGCGGAAGTTGTCGTTGACGTTCAGTTCCTCGAAGAGGTCGCGCGTGGCCCGGGCGGTGAAGACGACGCGGGTGGCCAGCCGGAAAACCTCCTCGACGGTGTCGTGCATGAGCGGCGGGAGCAGCGGGGCGAAGAAGCGCTTCACGGCGTTGCTCTCGTGGATATAGAGCGCGGAGGATTTGCCTAGCTGCGCGGCCAGATGCACGCCCCAGAAGGTGAGCATGGTGTTGCAGATGAAGAGATCCGCCTGGTCCCAGGAGCGCGAGCCGGCAAATTTCCGCAGGGCGGCGGCAAAATCGGCCGGGGTCTGCGCCCCCGACATCGCGGCGGTCTGCCAGATTTCCACCTTGAGACCGGCCTGCTCGCAGCGGGCGCGGAGCGGGCCGTCCTCGGACGAGGCGACGGTGATCTGCACCCCGGGTTGCCCGGCAAGATAGCGGGCCAGTTCGAAGAGGAAGATCGGGGCGCCCTCGAATTTCAGATTTTGCGTGATCACGATGGCGCGGAACGGCCGCGCGGTCCGGGCGTAACGCTGGTGGTAGGGGTTCAGCGGCAGGTTCCCGGGCGGGAAGTCGAGCGTCTCGCTGTGGTAGGGGTCGCGGTAGTTACCGTGCCGGTTGATATACTCGACGTGTTCGCGTTCCGCGTAGGTGATGCCGCGCGACGCGCTCCCGACGTGGCGCAGGACCGCCTGCGGGGTGATGACCGTGCGCTGGCCCGCCGCTCCGGCGCGCAGGCAGTAGTCCACGTCATTGTAGGCGACCTGCAGCTTCTGTTCGTCGAACCCGTTGAGCCGGCGGTAGAGATCGGTGCGGGTAAGCAGGCAGGCGCCGGTGACCGCGGCGACATTGCGCGCGGCGTGCGGCAGGAAAACATAGCCGAGATCCTCGGCGGGCTCTTTCTCAAAAAGCACATGCGCCAGTCCGTCCTCCCGGCTGAGGCTGATGCCCGCGTGATTGAGGGTGCCGTCGGGGTAGAGGAGCTTGGCGCCGACGATGCCGACCCCGGGCACGGAAAGCCAGCCGGCCATGTCCTCCAGCCAGCCGGGTGCGAGCGCCTCGATGTCGTTGTTGAGATGGAGGACCAGCGGAGTGTCGGCGCGCGCCGTGCCGAGGTTGACCAGCCGCGAATAGTTGAAGCCTTCAGACGACGCAGGGGCCTGAATGACCGCGCAGCGCAGATCGGAGCGGGCGGGCAGTTCCTTAAGGTAGGCGAGGGTTTCGGCGTCGTCCGAGTTGTCGTCCACCACGACGACCTTCACGGATTCACGTGGCGTGGTGCGGGCGAGCGAGTCCAGGCAGGTGCGGAGCAGGTCGGCACGGTTCCTGGTGGGGATGACGATCGTGACCTGGTTCTCCCGCAAAATGCCGGCGTCCCATTTCAACTGATAGAGGCAGAGCGCGTATTGCCGGGCGAACTCAGGCAACACCGGCTCGGCGCGGAGCTGGCGGCGCTGCAGGGCCTCGGCGATGCCGCGGCGCGCGGCGTCGAAGAGATAGTCCTTCTGGTCGCCGCGCGTGGCGGTGCTCTCGGCGTGGGCGCGCCAGTGGTAACCGATGAACGGCACATGGATGACATCCTCCGGCTTGATCAGCTCCCAGCAGCGGAGAAAGAGATCGATGTCCTGCGCACCGTTGAATTCGGGCCGGAGCCGCCCGGCTTTTTCCACGACGGCGCGGCGGATGACGGCGAGGTGGTGCGTGTAGTTGTGGGTGATCGCCATCTCCGGGCTCCAGCCGCCCTTGAACTGCGGGTCGAAGCGCCGGCCGGTGTCGTCGATCTTGTCCTCGTCGGTGTAGAGATAGCCCGCGGTCGGGTGGCGTGCGATGGCCTGGGCGACATGCAGCAGCGCATCGTGCGGCAGCAGGTCGTCGTGGTCGAGCAGGGCGATGAATTCGCCCGTGGCCGCGTCGAGCGCGGAATTGGTCGCGCGGGCGATGTGGCCGTTTTCCGGGCGGAAGACCGGCTTGATGCGCGCGTCGGCCCGGGCCGCTTCCTCGAGGATGCGGCGCACGTGCGATTGCGGCGAGGCATCGTCGGCGATGCAAAGCTCCCACCGTGGATAAATTTGCCGCCGCAGGCCGTCGAGGAGTTCGCGAAGGTATTGCTCCGGCGTATTGTAAGCCGGCACGACCACGCTGATGAGCGGGCCGCCGGCCTTCACGAGGGCGTCGGCGTCCTGTTGCAGCACGGCCCGCAGGCGCGGCGTCAGGCGGTTGTGCCAGCACCAGCGGGTGTAGGGATCCTGATCCTTGCGCCGGACGATGACCTGCGGGATTTTCTTCGGCTCCCCGTGACTGAGGGTGGCCGCGAGATGTTCTTTCAGGCGGGAAATCGCGGCGCGGGTTTCCGGCCAGCTGTCGAACCGGAAACGCCCGAGCAGTTTTCCGCGCAGAAAGGCGGCCGCCACCTTGTGGAAAAGAAACGGCCGGAAGACAGGGATCGGGCCGGAGTGTTCGTCGCGCCGGTCGAGATACAGGCGGCGGGCAAAAGCCAGGGAACGTCCGCCGTCGGCGGTCTCGGCCAGGATGAGCAGGTTGGCCGGGCTGGGAGTGTCCGGGCGGATGTCCACGAGGCCGTAATAACCGGATTTGAGCGCGTTGGCGTGATCGGCGCGATGGCTGGCGACGTCGGGCCGGTCCTTGGGATAGACGAGGCGGTTTTCGGTGAGGACGCCGGTGGTGGCGCCCAGCCGGGCGAGGTCGTGACCGACCCCGAAGATCCAGCCGGTGACGCGGAACTTCGCGTAACCGACGTTGATCCAGAAGCCGGGATTTTCAATATGGCCGAGGAATTTGTCGCCGATCGCCACGTCGCTATTCGGCGTGAGGACATCGCGCAGGACAGTGTCCGTCTGCCGGCAGAGTTCGCTCCAGGAAGCGCGATGAAAGTGGCGGTAAAGATAGTGGAGGGTCTGCTGGACCACGGCGGCGCGCAGGACGAGCGGGGGTTTGACGGCGTCGGCGGGCAGGGACCGGGTGTCGAGCGGGGTGCGGAAAAATTCGCGCCACTGCGTGCCGTCGTGCCAGTCGAGGGCGAGTTCCTTCGCGCCCCGCCAGACCTGGACGCGCTGGGCGAACCCTGTGTGCAGCGCGGCGGGCGAGGCGCCGAAAGATTGCGCGATGTCGGATCGCTCCAGGCCATAGATGCCGAGATAAACCCGCCCATCCACCCGGGCCCGGATGTCGGCACAGACCTCCGTTTCACCCGGATAAAGCCAGCCCGCCACCTCGAGCGAGGCCGCCGCCGGCCGCCAGTGGGTGGGGCGGTCTATATGATAGAGGGGAGAGGCCGGAGTGGTCATGCGCGCGGGCCGGAAATTAAGCGTCGGACGGGGCCGGAGAGTAAAGCCTGTTCCGGCCGGCGGGCGAACCGGCCGAAGCGGACGTCTGTGATTGTCAGTCAGCGAGGGGAATGCACGCTGGTCGTCTTTCGCGTCATTTCGATGCTTCGCTGAAGAAACTCACCGGCCGGTTGGTCCCCACTGCGCTCATGCTGGCGCTCATGGGCGCCTGCATCGTGGCGATCTGGCTGCGCAATCGCGACGTGTTGCGTGACCTCAACGACTACTCCATGGTCATCACGGCGGCGGGCAAAATCGAGGCCGGGCTGAAACCCTATAGTGATGTGCGTTCCCCGATCCAGTCGTCAACCTACCTGCTCAACTACGGCGCGGAGTGGCTCTTTGGCCGCAATTACCTGGCGTTGACGCTGGGTGGATTGGTGCAGGCCTTCGGCGGAGCGCTGCTGGTGAGAGGGATGCTTCGCCCTGAATTGGGCCGGATGGCGGCGACGCTGGTGGCGCTGGCCGTGAGTCTGGCCGGGTTGATCCAACACATGGTGTCTTTCTACAACCCGGTCGGCATACTTTGCCTGAGCGTGGTTTTGCTCGGTCTGGCGGTCGAGCCGGCGCTCTGGCCAGTGCGGTCGTGGAGAACGGTGGCGGTATGGGCCGCGCTTTTCCTGGGGGGGGATCAACAAACTGAACTTCCACGGCGCGGCGCTCGTGTGCGCGGGCCTGCTGTCGTTTGCGGCCGGGACGGGCGGCCGGATGACGCCGGGCGCCGTCGCCCCCGAGGCGCTGCTGCCGGAGGGCTGGGTCCGGTTGCCGGCGGAAAACTGGCGCCGCTCGGAAATGCGTCCGGGAATTGTGCGGGTGCAGGTGGAGTTCAG
>DATFUQ010000047.1:0-9273 GCA_035260745.1 Lacunisphaera sp.
CCGCGCTGGAATACTCGGTCCAGAAAGTCAGGTTGGTGGCGAGAGATTTCTCGAAATCATCCTTGGCCCCGACCCGGTCACCAGCAAAGAGCCGGCTGGCGCCGGCATAGAAGAAAGCTTCGCAATGCTGTATTTGGTCAATCTGGGCATTGGTGTTCTCCGCCGCTTTGAAAAAATCCCCTTCCGGCAGTTGCCCAACCAGAAACTGGAGAATCCTCGCCGGCCAGTCATCCGGTTTCCCCCTCGTGCGCGCGCCAAGATATTTCGAAAGTTCCCCGGTCGCCGCATCTGATTCGCCGAGGTGCAATCTGACTAACCAAATGCGAACTTGCGCATAGTCGGCCAGATCGTCGGTGGGTTGGAGTTCGGAAACTTTTCTAAAATCCTCCAAGGCATCAGTCATCTCATGCAAATCATAGTGCAGGCAGCCTCGTTGGTAATACGCGAAAATGCCCTTGGGATTCAATTCGATGGCCTTGGTGAAGTCAGCCAGCGCGCCGGCCTTGTCGCCTTTAAGGTCCTTCACTCTGGCCAGATTGGAGTAGGCATCATCACTGGGTGCCAGTTCAATGACCTTGGTGAAGTCGGCTATCGCCCCATCCCAGTCGCCTTTCTGCTTTCTATGGAAACCACGGCCACGGTAATCCGAAAAAGACTGGGGATTAAGTTCATCGCCGCTGGCATAGCCGGTCAACAGGAGGACGATCAGGCAAAATATGCGGCGCATGAGATCGGCGATTCAGGGTGGTGACCAACAAGCAACGCTCCCATTTTGGATTGTAGTTGGCAAGCCTCGGGCTCGGGGTGCTTGCCCACTGTCCCATTAACCTCTGCCCCGCAGTCCTAACGAGGGAGAGGGCCGCGCTAGCGCCACTCGTGCCTGGGATACCGGCGCGACAGCTCCGTCTTGATCTTGGGGTATTGCTTGCGCCAGAAGTTGCTCAGGTCGTCGGTGACCTGGGTGGGGTTTTGTCTTGCTTCAAGTCGGTTGATGTCTTGCCTGTGTGTCATGCACGTCGAAACACTTTCCATCCGCCTGTCCAAGGCTGAGCGTGCCGCTTTGCGGGCCGCGGCCAAGAAGGGCAAGATTTCGCAAGGCCAGTTGGTGCGCAAGGCACTCCGCGCGTATGGAGTGGTGCCCAAAGAAAATGCCGCGCCCAGCGCCTATGACCTGGTGAAGCATTTGATCGGCAAATACAAGGGCGGGCCGGGCGACCTCTCCACCAATCCCAAATACATGGAAGGATTTGGCCGGTGAAAATCTGGCTCGTTGATACCGGGCCGCTCATCGCCCTCCTGGAGGAAGCCGAAAAAGACCACGCTTGGGTGGTTGAAGCCGTGCGCAGCGCGCCCAAACCTCTGCTGACCTGTGACGCGGTGCTTACCGAAGCCTGTTTTTTGCTCAAACGCCAGCACCGCGACCCGAACGATCTTCTTATCATGGCCGAAAGCGGTTTCTTTCGCGTCGCCTTTGATTTCAATCGTGAGCAAGCCGCCATTCGCAGCCTCCTCGCCCGCTATGCCGATCTGCCCATGTCCTTTGCCGATGCCTGCCTTGTCCGCATGAATGAGCTGCATCCTGAATCCGAGATCTGGACCCTAGACCGCGATTTCAAAATTTACCGTCGCAACGGACGTTCATCCATTCCGCTCATCAGCCCGTTTTGAGCTGGCTTGGGTGGGCCCGCCTTTTCAACGCCATTCGCGTGACCTTCATAGCCCCGCGACTGCGGGACGAAGGAGGTTGGCGCGCTATCTCCACTCATGCCGCGGGTAGCGGCGGGAGAGCGCGGGCTTGAGCTTCGGGTAGACCTCGCGCCAGAAATTGCTGAGGTCGTCGGTCACCTGGATGGGGCGCTGGTTGGGCGCGAGCACCTCGATCGTCACCGGCACGCGACCGCGACCGAGGGTGAACTTTGCGTTCACGCCGTAGAGCTCCTGGATGCGCGCGCTCAGCACCGGCGGACCGTCCTTCGCGTAGGTCAGGCGCGCTTTGCGGCCGTTCGCCATGACCAGTCGCTCGGGCAGATAATCGTCGAGCACCGCCAGTTGCTCGGCCAGCAGCCAGTCGCGCAGGACGGGCATGACCGGCTTGTCCTTCAGCTCGCGCGCCCCGTAAGAGCCGTAGCAAATCTGCTCGATAAGCGTCGCCCGGTCGGCGTCGGTGATCGGGTTCACCTCCAGTTCGGGCCACCACTTGGCCAAGCAGTTGACGCGGATGATCAACTGCTCCACCGCCTCGTTCCATTCGGTGAGCACAATTCGTCCGGCCAACACCTCCCGGGCCAGCAAAGCCGCGGCCTCACCCTCGGCCGGCTCCTCGGCGGTCTGCTTTGATTCGAGCACGAGGTCGCGGAACCGACGCTCCTTGCGGGCCAGCACGCGCTTGGCGGTTTCGTCGTAAACCACCCCGCCGGCATCGACGAAGTCCTCCGGGAACAGTTCCTTGAGCCACGCTTCTTCGATGGCCGTGCAGAGATTGAGCAGCACGTTCACCTCGCCCCGACTTTCAATCTCCGTGATTTCCGCCGCGACGAGCAGCGGCGCCTGGTCGATGCCACTCTCGCGGGCCAGCACGCCGCGGCGCTTGTGCACGAGCTCACAGCGCAGCGTGCCCTTGTCGAGACGCCTGGCCAGGTGATCGCTGAACCCGACCAGCACGCACTTCCGGACCGCCACGCCATCGATCCGTTTTTCGACAATATCAAGCTTCTCGGCCTGGGCGATCTCGAGAAACTGTTCGAACAACGGCCCGACCTGCCGCACGCCTTGCACATGGATGCCGAGCCGCCGGCAGGCATCCTGGTTGTAGCCGGCCTTGTCGGCATAGCGCCACGCCCGCATCAGCAGGAAGAAGTCCGACTCGTGTTCCTCGCCGAACAAATCGTCCCGCGCCTCTTGGGTGCGCTTGTCGACGTTGCGGAGGAGGAAGTTCCGGCCCTGCGTCAGCGCCGCCATGAGTGCGACCGAGCGAACGCAGCCATAGTCCTGCGCCGCCAGGAACATCCGGGCGTAGCGCGGGTGCATCGGGAAGCGGAGCATCCGGCGGCCCAGCTCGGAGATAGAAAGGTGGACCGCGACCTCCGGGTGCGGTTTGTCGTTTGAAGGTAGGGCGCGACCGCTGGGCGCGCCGTAATCGTTCGGCGGGCCCAGCGGTCCCGCCCTACCCTTTGACGAAGAGATCGCTCCCAAGTCCTCCAGCAATGTCTCGGCTCGCTCCAAGGCCTTGGGCTCGGGCTTTTCCAGCCAGGGAAAATTAAAGATGTCGTCGATGCCGGCCGCCTTAAGCGTCAGTACTACCTCGGCGAGGTCGAGCCGCTTGACCTCGGGCAGCTCCTGCAGCGGTCGCTGCGCGTGCTCCCGCTCCGTCCACAACCGCACACAAACGCCCGGCGCCGTGCGGCCGGCGCGGCCGGCGCGCTGGTCGGACGAGGCGACGCTGATTTTCTCGATGAGCAAGGTGTTGATGCCGCGATGCGGATCAAAACGGGCAACGCGCGCCAGGCCGCAGTCAACCACCGCCACGACCCCGTCGATGGTCAGGGAGGTTTCCGCAACGTTGGTCGAGACGATGATCTTGCGCGTGTCGTAGCGGGCCACGGCGCGGTCCTGCTGCTCGGGTGGCAGTTCGCCGTGCAGCGGGTAGCAGACAAAGCCGCGCAAGGCGTGCGAGCCCTGGACATCCTGCACGGTGCGGCTGATCTCAAACGCCCCGGGCATGAAAACGAGGATGTCGCCCTTGGTCTGCGCGGCGATGCGCTCGCATTCGCGCGTAGCTACGACCCAGACCGGGTCGTGCTCGAAGTCCACGGCTTTGGGCAGGTATTCGATGTGCACCGGAAAAGTGCGGCCCTGCGAGGTCAGCACTTCGCACGGCGCGAGGTAATTTTTCAACAAGGCCGCGTCGAGCGTGGCCGACATGACGATCAGCTTCAAGTCGGGCCGGGTGGACTGCTGGATCTGGAGGGCACGGGCGAGGGAGATGTCGCCGTAGAGATGACGCTCGTGGAATTCGTCGAAGATGATGGCGCTGATGCCGCGCAATGATTGGTCAAACGACATTTGCCGGAGCAGTATGCCCTCGGTCACAAAGCGGATGCGCGTGGCCTTCGAGACCCGCGAGTCCAGCCGGATCTGGTAGCCGATGATCTCGCCCAGCTTGGTGCCGACCTCCTCGGCCACGCGCTTGGCCAGCATCCGGGCGGCCAGCCGGCGTGGCTGGAGCACCACGACCTCACCCGAGCCGAGCAGCCCGTGGTTGAGCAGCATCTGCGGCACCTGGGTGGATTTGCCCGAGCCGGTGGGCGCCGACACGATGAGCCGGCCCGGCCCCTTCACCGCCGCCAGGAGGCGGGGCTCGAGTTCGTAGACGGGCAGTTCGCGTGGAGCAGGCATACTTAGACAGGATTCAAGGGATGGAGAGAAACCTCGATAAACTGCTTCTTGGTCAATCATGTTAATCCTGTCCAAGAGGCCGGCCTTGTGAACAAACCGTGAGCAAAGCGGTGGGCACAAGTTATTCACGCGGCCTAACGCAAACATCCGGCGCGGGCGGAGTGAATAAGATGCGAGGAACAAACCCGTGACTTTGCGGTGGGGCGGCCGCATTTTTTCACCGTTCCTTGATAGAACAGTCGCAGCGCAACGGCATGAAAAACCCGCTGAGAGCGCGACTGAGATAATCCCGGGCAACCGGGGAAAGGCGGGCGATAATTGGTGTCGCCCTCCCCTCAGTGGCGCGAGCCACCCGCAGGCAAATATCACCAGTTCCTCTGGACGGTGTCGCAGCCGATCCAGTATTGCGACTAAGGAATTGTGCGGTGAGGCGCGAACTAAGAAGCCGCGGCCGAGCCGAGTCAGATCCAGGGCCAGTTTCGGGCCCTGCATCCATGCAGTTACCCAGAGGGTTTCGGTTGCTACTGTATTACCAGGACGCAGCGCAGTGTTCCGGTGGGTCCACCCCACCAAAAGGCCCGGCTCGAAAGGGCGGGGCGCGGAAGGGACACGGCGCAGCGGGGAGCGGGCGAGTCTGGCAAAGCTCGCAAAACCTCCTCCTTGGGGCGGCGCGTAAAACCGCGTCACCCAACTGCAAGTCGAAAGCAACCTGAGAGGTAAGAGGTCAGACCCGTTACATGGGGCCAACGCCCGGCCAAAAGCCGGGGCCGTCCCCGTGGCAAGGTGCTGGTGCGAAATGCAGACGTTGCAGGCGTGCCAACACCCGTCCGGCGAGTTCACCATCGGCAGATGGAACCGAACCGGGCGAAGAGGCCTCACTCGAAAGATTCCGGTCTGAAAAGGCCGGGACGGTCCCGCCATGAGACCGAGATCATCGCATGCCGCGGTGAGTGGCGTCGGGAAGCACACGGCCCGCGAAAGCGAGGCGCCCAATGCTGTGCGAATGGGGAAGAGTGCGTGGCGAGCACCCACCCCCGATTTTGGCCCGGGAGCCGCGAGGCTCCCGGGCCTTTATCTTTGGCAGACACCCCTTTGTCAGCGCGCTGGGCCGCACCTTGGCCCGGAACCACGAGCTTTAGTAGGCCTGGCGCGCTGACCTTAAGGAGTTTAGGCGGCAGCCGGCGGGAGACCGCCGGGCCGGGCAAGGTTCTGCTTGCCAAGCGTAAAACCGGGCTGCACCTTCGCCGTTTACGCCACTTTCCCACGTCCCGCCGCCATGAACCAGAGCATCCGTAATATCGCCATTATCGCCCACGTTGACCACGGCAAAACCACGCTCGTGGACAAATTGCTCAAGGAAGGCGGCGTCTTCCGCGCCAACCAGCAGGTCGAGGAGCGCGCCATGGACTCGATGGACCTCGAGAAGGAAAAGGGCATCACCATCAAGGCGAAGAACACCTCCGTCCACTGGAAGGACAAGACGATCAACATCGTCGACACCCCCGGCCACGCCGACTTCGGCGGCGAGGTGGAGCGCGCGCTTCGGATGGTCGACGGCGTCCTCCTGCTCATCGACGCCTACGACGGCCCGCAGGCCCAGACCCGCTTCGTGCTCCGCAAGGCCCTGGCGCGCGGCCTCAAGGTCGTCCTCGTCATCAACAAGATCGACCGCGAGAACGCCGAGCCGGCCAAGATGTATGACAAGGTGCTCGAACTCCTCATGGAGCTCAACGCCAGCGACGAGCAGTTCGACGCCCCCGTCGTCTACGGCTCCGGCCGCGACGGCTACATGATGTATCACCTCGGTGAGGAGAAGAAGGACATGTCGCCGCTCTTCCAGACCATCCTCGACCACGTCCCGCCCCCGTTCGCCAAGCCGAGCGAGCCGTTCCACATGCTCGTCTCCAACATCGACTGGAGCGACTATGTCGGCCGCATCGCGGTCGGCAAGATTCTCGGCGGCTCCGCCAGCGTCGGTGACACCGTGTTCGTCGTCCGCCACGCCGACGGCAAGCGCATCCGCGCCAAAATCACCAAGGTCTTCGAGTTCACCGGCCTCGGCACGCGCGAGACCGAGACCGCCGTCGCCGGCAACATCGTCGGTCTCTCCGGCGTCGAGGACATCGACATCGGCGACACGCTCACGGCCGACGAGGCCGGCCACGCCCTGCCCTTCACCCAGATCGACCCGCCGACCCTCGAGATGCAGTTCTGTGTCAACGACGGCCCGCTCGTCGGCCAGGAAGGCAAGCTCGTCACCTCCCGCCAGCTCCGCGAGCGGCTCATGCGCGAGCTGAAGACCAACGTCTCCATCAAGATCGAGGACACCGAGAAGGCCGGCATCTTCAACGTCAAGGCCCGCGGCGCCATGCAGGTCGCCGTGCTCGTCGAGACGATGCGCCGCGAGGGATTCGAGCTGCTCGTCTCCCGCCCGACCGTGATCGAGAAGATCGTGGACGGCCAGCGGCACGAGCCCTACGAGACCGTCTGGATCGAGGTGCCCGATGAATGCGTCGGCGCCATCATGTCCAACCTCGCCAACCGCAAGGGCCGGCTCACCAACATGGAGAAGCTGCCGCACACCACGATGATCGAGGCGACGATCACCACGCGCGGTCTCATTGGCATGGAGATCGACGTCGTCAACGCCACCAGCGGCCGCGGGGTGCTCAGCCATCTTTTCAAGGAATACGGCCCCTACGCCGGCGAGGTCCTCACCCGCATCACCGGCACCATCCTGGCCACCGAGGCCGGGGAGACGACGGGCTATGCCCTTGTGATGGTGCAGGAACGCGGCAAGCTTTTCGTCAATCCCGGCGAGCAGGTCTACGAAGGCATGATTGTCGGCGAAAATCCCCGCAACGAGGACATCGCCTGCAATGCCGTCCGGGCCAAGCAGCTCACCAACTTCCGCTCCCAGGGTTCGGGCGTCGCCACCGGCCTCACCCCGGCGTCAAAGCTCTCGCTCGAGCGCGCGATCGAATACATCGCCGCCGACGAGTTCGTCGAGGTCACGCCGAAGAACTTGCGGCTGCGCAAGCGCATCCTGAAGTCCAGCGAGCGCGTCCGGGCCAAGAAAGCGGCCAAGTAGTCCCGCCTATCGCGCAACTCATTTTGCGTGCGCCGGGGCTGACTCCAAGCCCGCGGTCTCGCGTTCGATCTCCTGTGCCTTCCGCAGGCCGTGGGCGCTGGACTTGCCGGTAAACTTTACACACGCCGCATCCACCAGGATGTAGACGATCGGGACGACGAACAGCGTCATGAAGGTCGCGAGGCTCAGCCCGCCCACCACCACCAGGCCGAGCGGATTGCGCGTCTCCGCGCCCGCCCCGGTGGCGAAGGCGATCGGCACCGCGCCCAGCACCGTGGCGATGGCGGTCATGATGATCGGGCGGAAGCGCACCGTCGCCGCCTCGTAGGCCGCATCAAAGGCGCTCTTGCCTTTCAACTGGAGCTGGTTGGCGAACTCGACGATCAGGATGCCGTTCTTCGCCACCAAGCCGATCAGCATGATCAGCCCGAAGCGCGAGAAGATGTTGTCGGTCATCGCCACCCCCCAGAAGCGTGAGCAATAAAGCGACAGCAGCCCGCCGGCCACGGCGAGGACGACCCCCGTGAAGATCGTCACCGGATGCACCCAGGATTCGAACTGGGCGGCAAGAATCAGGAAGGTGAACACCAGCGCCAGCCCGAACAGCATATAGGTGTCGTTGGCGCTCTCGACGAAGTCGCGCGTTTCTCCATCCCACGAGAAGCTGTAGCCGCCGGGGAGCAGCTCCGCCGCCTTCCGCTGCAGAAAAGTCACGCCGTCGCCGATGGTCCGATCCCCGGCGAGCTGGCCGGAGATCGTGACGGACCGCAGCCGGTTGAAGTGCGGGTAATTTTCCGGCACCACGCTCTCGGAGTAGCTCACGAGGTTGGAAAGCTGCACCAGGTTGCCGTTGGACGGGCCGACCGCCTGCGTGCCCCCGACCTGCGAGCGCACGTAGACCCGGCTCAGGTCCGAGGGTGTCGCGCGGTCCGCGTCCTCGATCTGGACCATCACGTCGTATTGCTGGTTGCCCCGCTGGAATTCCGTGACGCGCCGCCCGCCGAACAGGGTCTCCAGGGAGGAGGCGATGTCGGAGACCGGCACCTTCAGGTCGGCCGCCCGGTCGCGGTCGATGCGCACCTCGAGCTGCGGCTTGGCCGGCGAGGGGTCGAGGCGGGGCTGGAAGAACATCCCGCTCTTGCGCATCTCCTCCAGCATCTGGTTGCCGAGGGTCTGCAGCTGCCGGAAATCACTGCCCTGCAAAACCAGCGCGATGCCGGGGGAGCCGCCGCGCGAGCCGAACGGCCGCACGGGCGAAGGGAAAGCCTGCCCGCCGGTTTCCATGCGCTGCATCTTGCCGCGCAGCTCGGCGATGATCTCCTGGGTCTTGCGCTTGCGCTGCTCCCACGGCACCAGGGTGGTGAAGATGAACGCCCGGCCGTCGCCCGAGCGCACGAAGGTGCGCTCCACCTCGGGCACGGTCAGGATCAACTGCTCCAGTTCCCGCATGTAGGCGACGCTGTAGTCGAAGGAGGACCCGACGGGCGCGATGAACTGCGCCTGGAAAATCCCGCGGTCCTCAACCGGCGTCAGCTCCCGCTGCAGGAGCGTGTAGAGAAACAGCCCGCCGCCCGCGAAAAGCAGCGCCGCGGCCAGCACCCCCCAGCGCAGCCGCAGTGCGCCCGACAGCGCACCGGCATAAATGGCGTTGAGGCGCGCGAAGAACGGCTCGGTCTTCTCGTAGAACCAGCCGTGCGCCGTGTGACCGTCCTTCACCTTGCGCTGCAGCATGCGCGAACAGAGCATGGGCGTGAGCGTCAGCGCGACAAAGGCCGACACCAGCACCG
>DATFUQ010000048.1:0-5090 GCA_035260745.1 Lacunisphaera sp.
TTGACCGTCGCCACGTCGTTTTTGCCCGCCGGGTAGGTTTGCGCAAAATCCTCGAAACCCGCGAGACTGAGCGCGAGCCGGTAGCTGCGCGGTTCCAGCTCCTCCAGCCGGAGCGGCGTGACGCCCGCCGGGTTTCCATCCAGCGTGACCGTGGCTCCCGCCGGCTCGGAGCGAATGTCCCAGGCCACACCCTGCAGATCAGCAAAGAGCGGCGTTTCCTTGCCGCGCTCGACGATCAACTGCTTCACCACCGGCTGCCACTTGGCCCTTTGCAGGGTGACACGGTAAGTGCCCGGGCTGAGCATGGACTGGGTGAACGGCGTGATGCCCTCATGGCGCCGGCCATTGCCCTCGAGCACCACCCGCAGGCCCGATGGCTCGCTGCTGACCACGGCGGTGCCCAACATCGGCACCAGCCGCACCTGGTCGGCCCTGCCCTCGACCCCGGGCTTGATGACGAAGGCCACATCCTGCGGCTCGTAACCCTCCTTCTCCACCCGGAAGCTGACTTCCCCCGGTTTAACCTCCCGGAAGTTCGCCGGGCTGGTTTTGCGGATGTTGGCGGGATAGAGCGTGATCGTCGCGCCCGGCGGATCCGTTTCCACGGCGAGCGCACCCGGCCGGTTGGCGGCCTCAAAGGCCTGCCCGGCGGCGCGCCGGCGGTTCCATTCCTTCTCCACCGCACCCTTGAATCTTTCCGGCGCGGTCGCGAGGTAAACGCGCACGTCCAGCTCCGCCTGGTCATAAGCCGTGCGTGGTGAATTCTCCGCCAGTTTTTCGAGGGTCGCGCTGATCTGGGTGGAGGCCTGCTGTTCGGCCAGCTCGCGCTGGTGCTGCAATTCCTGCCCGCGCTCCCGCGCGACCTGTCCGCGCGGCGTCTGCTCCCGGGCGATTATCTCCAGCTCCCCGCTGGACACCTGGTCGGCCTTGATGCGGATGCGCAACTCGTCGGCCGCCTGGTTGGCCAGGACCCGCGCCGCTTCCGCCATTTTCACTTGCTCGTCCCTCTGCCTGATTTCCGCCTCGCGTTGCTGCGCGGGAGCATAGATCCCGAAATAATATCCGGCACCGGCCGCCGCCAGCACGGCCGCCGCGACGATGGCATACCGCCCGGCCGGCGCCTTGGTCTTGGGCACGACAGGCGGTGCGCTGGACTTGGTCGGCGGCGGCAGACCCGAACCCGTCCGCGCGGGCCCCGGGGCAAAGGGCGCTGCGGTGTCGTCCATGGTCACGGTGAGACCGAGGCGGTGCGCCACCTCCCGCACGTTTTGCGGGCGCTGGGCGGACTCCTTGGCCAGGCAGGCGGCAATGGTCGCATCCCACTCGGCGGGAATCGGTGCACCGGAGACTTCCAAGGTCTGCCGCCGTTCCGCGATCGACGACGGCATCTTGGTTTGCACCTGCAACATCACGTTGCCCGTATAAAACGGCGGCTTGCCGGTGAGCAGTTCGTAGAGGGTGGCTCCGAGGGAATACACGTCGTCCGTCACCGCCGGTTCCTCTCCCATCATCTGCTGCGGACTCATATAAAGCAGGGTGCCGGAGCTGCCGGCCTGGTTGGAAACCCGCGACACGCTGTCGGAGATGCTGCGGGAAATGCCAAAGTCGGCGATCTTCAGATCGCCGTGCGCATCCAGCATCAGGTTGGCCGGCTTCAGATCCCGGTGCACGATCCGCGCCTTTTCGTGCGCGTAGACCAGCGCCTCGCACAGTTGCTTGACCCACCGCCGGACATCCCCGGCTTCAAAGACCTTCGCCGGCTGGTCCAGACGCCGGTTGGACAGCGTGTCACCCGGCACATACTCCATCGCGATCGCCGCGGTCGTGGCGTCCTCCACAAAATCGTAGATGCGCACGATGTGCGTGTGTGTGAGATCGAGCGCGCGCCGGGTCTCGCGCTTCAAGTCATCCATGGCCGACCGGTCGGACTTGACCACCTCGGGCAGGAATTTCAGCGCCACCTCCCGGTCGAGTTTCTCGTCACGGGCGAGCCAGACGACACCCATGCCGCCCCGGCCGAGGATTTTCTTCAGCGTGTAGCGGTTGAAAATCCTCTGCCCGGGATTGAAGCCCTTGATCGTGGCGCCGAAGTCGAGGTCGTCCATGGGGGTGCTAGATTATTAAAGGCAAAGCCCGTGCCAAGGCACGCCGAAAACCGCCCGGGAAGCGCTTTAGCCGGCGGGAGGACTGTTTTTCTTGGCGCGTTTCCCGAGCCAGTAGATGCCGGCCACCCCGATGATGATGCCGGGAGCCGCCCCGAGGGCATAAGTTATCATCCGCTCGAAGCCACCGATACGGTTCGAGTCGCCATACATCAGCTGCAGGGCGTAATTGCAACCGAACCCCGCGAGGGCGCCGCTGAACAGGGCGAGCAGCCGGGCCTGCGGTGATTTGGCGACCAGCCAGCCGCCCACGGCGCCACCCGCCGCGGACAGCAGGGCGGCGCCGACCGGCGGCAAGTCCTGCAGCCACGCCGCGCCGCTGTATTTCCAATAGGTCTCGGCCCAGATGGGGCCGAAGATGACGATGATCCAGATGCCGATTTTTTCGCGCCACGTGGCCGGTTCCTGGGGGGTGCTCATAGGGGGAGTGGGTGTTAGTTGGCGGATTTTATTCCGATCAACTGGGCCTCGAAAATGTAACCGATCTCGGGCGTGCTGATCTCCTCGACTTGGCCGGAGCCAATGTCGGGCGGTATGAGCAACCGGATGCGGCCGCCGATCCGGAGCATTTTCAGGCCCTCGACCAGACCCGCCGCACGTTTTTCGTCGAGCAGCATCTCGACGGTTTTGCCGGGTTCGCTCTCGGCAAACAAGGAGTTGTCGCGGGCGAGGATGCGGTATATTAAATCCACTTTCTGGCCGGCCTCCGGCATTGCGCCCTGCCCCGCCTCGAGCACATGGTAACCAAGCCCCGACTCGGTGAAGGTCATGCCGGACTCGCGCGCGAAGTCGCCGAAGATGACGTAGTTCCGATCCGGCAGTCCGTTGATGCGCAATATCGTTCCCGCGCCTGAATCGGCGGCATACAGCGCGCCGTTCGAGTAAACGAGGCTGCCCACGTGGTGGAAGGCGTCCGCCGGCAAATCGAGCGCCACGGGCGTGCCGCCACCGAACGGCACGCACCAGATGGTGTTTTGGGCGCCGGGATCGGCCACGAACACCACTGACTCACCGCACGCCAGCCCCTGCGGATTCACAAACGGGGCGCCTTCGTGCAGGGTCGAAACCGTGCCGGCGGCATCGATCGCCAGCAGCGACGGCTTCACATCCTCGGCATGACCGGTGTCGACGGCCAGCACGCCGTTCTGGCCGTCCTCCACGAGAAGATTCAAATGCTCCGTGGCGAAGCCGCCCTCATAACGGGCCGGCGAGAGACGCTCCAGGCCCGATCCGTCGAGATGCAGCCGGTGCACGGAACCGCCCACCTCGTCAATGGCGTAGAGGTAATCACCGCCATGGGCGAGGCCGCTGCCGTCCAGAATGGGCTGTCCCACCGCCGAACCCGTGTAGATGGCAACCGGCTTGCTCCCGCCGTTCTTGGGGGCGCGCCAGATCTGGGTATCGGTCTGCGGCCCGGAGTTGGGGTCGATCCACACAATGTCGTCGCCCACCACGGTCAGGCCCATCGGATTGTGCGCGGAGTGGATTTCTTTCACCGTGCCGTCGGCCATCGAGATGCGCACGATGGCCTGTGAATCGTCAATCATCACGACGCTCGCGTAGAGGTCGGTGCCATCGCTCGCCAGGGAGGTCGTCTGTTTCACATTGCTGTAGGGCGCGAGGAAGCGCGAAACGCCCGGCTTGCCTGCCGCGGTTGGACTGCCCGGTGACGCGGCCGGGTTGGCGGGGTGTGCCGCACGATGCGCTACCGTGTCTCGCATCTGGTTGAGGCGGGCCACCACATCCTGAATTTCCGCCATGGGCGCACCGAGTTCCTTGTAGCGCCCGATATGAGTCGAGATCACATCGAGTTCCGCATCGGTCGCGGTATCGGCCCGGCCGAGGACTTCGTTGTCCGCCGTGCGCATTCGCACCAGTTCGCTCTGGCGGCCCGCCCGGGTCCACATGCAGGTGCCCAGCATGGTGACGAGCAGCACCGCCACCAGCACGACCAGGACCAGCCGCTCCCGGTTGCGGGGCTTGCTCACGCCACCCCCGGCGGCCGCGTCGAGCCGGGGTTTGTCCGGCAGGACCGGGGCCAGGGCGATGCGGAAACCGCTGTGGCTCGCGGGCAGGAACGATGCACTCCAGTTGCGGCAGGCCGAACGGCAGTCGCGCGCCTTGCCGCTCCACGCGCCGCCGCGGCTGATGCGATTGGAGCCCGTCGCCGGCCCGGTCGGGTCGGTCACCGCGCCACCGGGATACTTGGCGTAGAAATCAAAGCCCCACTCCCAGACGTTGCCGAGCAGATCGTACAGGCCCCAGGGATTCGGCTGGCGCGTGCCCACGCTGCGCGGGCCGGCCAGTCCGCCGGGGGATTGCTTTTCATTCCATTTTTCGGTCCCCCAGCCCCGGCCGGTGAAGCCCACGCTGCTGTTGCCGCCATACCACGCAATGGCGTCCAGCGCCGGGGCATTGTGCTCGCCGAGAATGTCGAGCGGCCCCGCGTAGGTCGCCGTGTCCGTGCCGGCCCGGCAGGCATACTCCCACTGCGCCTCCGTCGGGAGCACATACTCGTAGCCCTCGGGCAAACGCCCGGCGGCACGCTCGATTTCGGTGAGCTTCTGGCCGAAGCGCATCCCATCCTCCCACGTGACGAAATGCATCGGCAGCGAATCCTCCTCGCCCCCGAGACGTGAAGCCGGGTCGGCGTCGCGCGCCACACCCCAACTGTCGCGGATGGTCTGCTGTTTGCCGCCGAGTGTATAAAGCCGGTCGTCCTGCAGGATCAGCCGCATCACCTCGCGCAGCGAGGTGCCCATGACCGCCTTCCACTGGCCGTGGGTCACGGGGGTTCTGCCCAGCCAGAAGCCACGGCCGAGGGTCACACGAGTGCGCGGACCTTCCTCATCGTAGCAACCGGGTTCGCCCTCGGGGCTGCCCATCGTGAACTCGCCGGGTGGAATCCACGGCAGGGCCAGCCGGATG
>DATFUQ010000049.1:0-4854 GCA_035260745.1 Lacunisphaera sp.
ATGGAAAACGCGCGGGCGGTGAATTCGTCGGCGGCCAAACGGTCGTTCGTGATGTCCCAGGTCCAGGTCCCGATCGAACCGGCAGCGAGCGTTGAATTCAACCGCGCCTGGGTGGCGCGCAGCGATTCTTCCATCCGCTTCAACACATTGACATCGGTATTGGTGCCGAACCACTGCACTACCCCACCCTGGGCATCCTTCAACGGCTGCCCCCGAGTCAAAAACGTGCGGAACTGTCCGTCCGCCGCGCGCAACGGAAACTCCATTTCAAACGGCTCCCCGGAAGCAATGGCGGCTTTCCAGTTCACCATCACCTTCGGCAGCACGTCAGGATCATGCACGCTCTGCCAGCCCCAGCCCTCCATCTGTTCCGGGGTGGTGCCGGTGTATTCATACCAGCGCCGGTTATACCAGAAGATGAAGCCGTCGGCCTGGGCGATCCAGGCGAGCTGGGGCATGGAATCCGCCATCGTGCGGAAGCGCTCCTCGCCTGCCTGCCGCGCTTCCTCGGCCTCCTTGCGCTTGGTGATGTCGGCGCGGATGGCGACATATTGGCGGGGTTTGCCCTGATCATTGAGGAAGGGGACAATGGTGGTGTCCACCCAGTAAAAAGTGCCGCCCTTCGCCTTGTTCTTGATTTCACCGCGCCAGACCCGGCCATGCCCGATCGTAGTCCAAAGTTTGCGGATGAACTCCTTCGAGTGATGGCCAGAGTTGATGATCCGGTGGTCCTGGCCGAGCAGCTCCTCGCGTGAATACTTGGAGATCGCGCAGAACTTGTCGTTCACGAAGGTGATCTTTCCGCGCGCGTCGGTGATCGCCACGATGGCGTGCTCGTCCAGCGCGGTGCGGAGATCGCTGTTGGCCTTCAGCGCTGCCCGCAGTTCGTCGTGCCCGTGCTCGGCCGCGATGCGACTCCTCTCCGCCCAGCTGCGCGCCTGCCGCAACGCCTCGCAGATCGCGCTGATCAGCGCGCCCGAGAAAATCAGAATCGCCAGTTGCCAGCGCTGGGTGGACGACGCGATGGCGAAACTGTGAGTGGGGGGCAGCAGATAATAGCACCCGCCGAGAACAACCGTGCCCGTGGCCACCAGCCCGGGTCCCAGTCCACCCAGATAGGCGCTGATGATGATCGGCACAGTGAAGATGATGAACGTCGGTCCTTCGAGCCACGAGCCGATGAGCGTCCGCACCCACAAAGTGAGCAGCGCAAGCGCCACGGCCAACGCATACGCCATCCTATGGGCTCGCCCATTCGAAACGAAGGAAGGTTGAACCGCACTCATGCGTGCCCTTTCTGCCGCACGACTCCGGCGGCAATCGCCAGTTTTAGATTCCACCCCATCCCTTCCGGAACCATCCAAATGATGGCGCCGGAACTCTCCTCCCATGCCAGACTGGGGCAGACAGCTCTCATACGGGCTCCTGATTGCGCGGGGTTGTGTTGGAGTGAGCCCACCACCGCAAAATCACCTGGCCCGTATCTGATGACCCTGCGGCAGTGCGCTATCGTATCCTGCGCGCCCCCATCTTGCAGACAGGTTGCGATATAGCAAGGGTGCATTGCCTGCCTGATTCCACAATCGCTGCCCGGAATTCACTGCCTCGCCATCCGGCAGCGCTTCCCTTCCTTCCAACTTGCCTCCCCATCACCGGTGATCTGTTCTCTGTTCACATTTCATGACCTCAGCCGAAACCCGCTCGTCGTTCCTCGAGTTCTTCAAGTCGAAGCAGCACGCCATCGTGCCGTCGTCCTCGCTCATGCCGACGGCCCCCAATCTGCTGTTTACGAACGCCGGGATGAACCAGTTCGTGCCCTATTTCCTCGGCGATCAGGCCGCGCCGTGGAAGCGCGTGGCCGACACCCAGAAATGCATCCGCGCCGGCGGCAAGCACAACGACCTCGAGGACGTCGGCTTCGACACCTACCACCACACGATGTTCGAGATGCTGGGCAACTGGTCCTTCGGCGACTACTTCAAGCAGGACTCGCTCACCTGGGGCTGGGAACTGCTCACCAAGGTCTGGGGCATCCCGCCCAAGCGCCTCTTCGCCACCGTCTACAAGCCCGGCAAGGGCGAGCCATCCGAACTGGATCAGGAAGCCTACGACATCTGGACGGGGATTTTTAAAAAGGCCGGCCTCGATCCCAAGGTCCACATCGTCTACGGCAACAAGCAGGACAATTTCTGGATGATGGGCGACACCGGCCCCTGCGGCCCCTGCTCCGAGATTCATTTCAACCTGCTGCCCGACGACGACGAGAAGGCCGGCCGCGCGCTCGTAAACAGCTCGTCGCCGCGCTGCATCGAGATCTGGAACCACGTCTTCATCCAGTTCAACGCGAACGCCGACGGCACCTTCGCCCCGCTCGCCGCCAAACACGTCGACACCGGTCTTGGCTTCGAGCGCGTGGCCGGCATCCATGCCACGACGAAGGGCTTCAAGGATTTCTCCGCCGAGCCGTCCAATTACAACGCCGACGTCTTCAAGCCGACCTTCGACAAGATCGCGGCACTCTCCGGCAGGCAATACACCGGCACCGTCCCGAAGGAGCGCTCGGGACTTAAAGAGCAGGAACAAGTGGACATCACCTTTCGCGTTCTCGCCGACCACGCCCGCTGCGTGTCTTGCGCCATCGCCGATGGCATCCTGCCCGGCAACGAAGGCCGCAACTATGTCATTCGCCGCATCCTCCGCCGCGGCATCATGTATGGGCAAAAGAATCTCGGTTTGAAGACCGGCGACTTCTCTGCGCTGGTCGCGCCCGTCATCGAGTCCCTCGGCGACGTCTTCCCCGAACTGAAAACCCAGCGTGTGATGATCGAGAAGGCCATCCGCGCTGAGGAGGAATCATTCGGCCGCACGCTCGACAAAGGCCTTCAAATCTTCACTAAGGCGGCAGCTGATGGTGAAATTTCGGGCGAAGCCGCCTTCGAACTCTACGACACTTACGGCTTCCCGCTAGACATGACCCAGTTGCTCGCTGCGGAACGCGGTTTGTCGACCGACCTTGACGGCTTTGAGGAGCTCATGGATGCGCAACGCGAGCGCGGCCGCGCAGCGCGGAAGACCGACGTTATTGTCGCTGCCACCGAAGGCGAGGCCACAGCCGCCGCCACCAAATTCACTGGCTACGAACTCCATGCCACCAGTGTCACTCACGCGAAGGTCGTGGACGTGGTGAAGACTGAGAAGGACACCTATCTCGTATTCGACCAGACACCCTTCTACGCCGAGATGGGCGGACAAGTCGGCGACACCGGTCATGCGCTTATCGCCGGCCACAAGTCCGACATCGTCGACACCGTGAAGGACAAGTCCGGCCGGCACCTCCACCGCCTGTCGGCGGAAAGTGCCAAGGACCAAGTGCCAAGTATCGGAGCTTCGGCTACGCTGCACGTTGACTTCGCCCGCCGCCGGGCCATCAACCGCCACCACTCCGCGGCGCACCTGATCCACTGGGCCTTGAGGAAAATGCTCGGCACGCACGTCCGGCAGTTCGGCACGCACAAGACGCCCGACCGGATGCGTTTCGACTTCACCCACTTCGAGCAGCTCACCCACGCGCAAATCAAAGAGTGCGAGCAGCTCATCAACGAAAAGGTCATCGACAACTCTCTGGTCATCTCCGCGGAGATCGAATACGCTAAAAAACCCGACGACGTCCTCGCCTTCTTCGGCGACAAATACGGCAAATACGTCCGTGTCGTGGACATCGGCGGCTACTCCAAGGAACTCTGCGGCGGCACGCACGTCAGCACCACGGGCGAGATCGGTGTCATCAAGATCGTCGCCGAAATGGCCATCGCCGCCGGCACCCGGCGCATCGAGGCCGTCGCCGGCCAGGCGGCCCTGGACCACATCGCCGCCAAGGAAGCGGCGCTGGCGGCCGTCAGCCACCGGCTCAACGCCGGCGTGCACGACGTCGCCCAGAAATTCGAGATCGTTCTCACCCACCAGAAGGAACTCGAGAAGAAGTTGAAGGCCTACGAGGCCAAGGCCTCGGCCGGCCTCGCCGACGAACTCGCTGCCACCGCCGTCACCAAGGACGGCCTCAAGTGGGTTTCGACAATCGTCACCACGGATTCGCCCGAGACACTCCGCTCCCTCGGCAGCCAGGTGCTGCACAAAATCGGCAACGGCGTGGTGCAACTCGGCGCCGTGTTCGACGGCAAGGTCAGCCTCGTGGCCCACTGCTCGCCCGAGGCGATCAAGGCCGGCCACCAGGCCGGCAAACTCATCAGCGGGCTCACCGCCAAGCTCGGCGGCAAGGGCGGCGGCAAGCCCGACTTCGCCATGGGTGGCGGCGGCGATGCGTCCAAGCTCGCAGAAGTGCTTAAAATCTAGCCTGCCATTTGGCCGGCAGCCTGTTGCCATCTGGCGCTTTCTACTTGCGCTGCTGCGGCAGGCAAGTAGCCTGTCTCCATGAAAACCCGCAAGCCCAAGGCCACCACTTACGAGCAGGTCCACGACAATCATGCCATGGTGCAGCGGGTCGAAGAGGGGCTCCCCGTGATGGAGGTTGTGAAGTTCAGCAAACAGGCCGGGTTCACCAATGAAGAGCTGGCACGGTTGATCCAGATACCCGCCCGCACCTACGCCCGCCGAGTAGCTGGCAAATCCCGCCTGAAGATCCACGAGGGCGAACGAGCCGCCCGCCTCATGCGGGTTTTTGAGCGGGCGAAACGACTCTTCGTCACTGACGAGAACACCCGCGAATGGTTTAATTTCAAGGTTCCAGCCCTCGGTTGGCGCACCCCGCTGGATTTCGCCCAAACAGAGCCAGGCGCCCGTGAAGTCGAGGCGGTCATTGAGCGAATCGAGGACGGAGTTGTGATGTGAGCCCAGTGG
>DATFUQ010000050.1:0-2917 GCA_035260745.1 Lacunisphaera sp.
CTCCGCCAAGGGAAACCCAATTCTCAAGACCCTGGCCCGGCTGCGCATCCCTGAGAATTATCCGCTCCTGCTGGCCAACTTCAGCGAAGGCACGCGCATCGTTTGCAATTCCGAGGGCATCAGCACCATCGGCGGCTTTGCCAATCTTGGCCAGCAGATGTCCACTCGCGTGGTGCTGGGCGGCGATTTCCGCAACGCGTTGAATGCCCTGACCCAGGGTGACGAGGAGGGCATCGCTCAATTCCTGCCCTACCGCAAGGGCTCCACCGGTCTCCATCTCGCGGAGGCCATCGGACTAATCGCGGCGGGGTTGCCCCGGGCGGATCAGCTGTCCCTGGCCAAGGCCTACGGCGCCAAGCTCAACACGGCGGACACCGCCAGTGCCAAGACCATCACCAAGGAACAGGTGGAAAAACTCGAGTCGGGGTTGCGCCCCACGGTGCAGGCCGCGCTGGACTGGTTCAAGGACGGCAAAGCCGCCTTAGTCCAATATCTGTCGGACGGCAGTACCTACGCCCGCTATTTTGCCGTGATCAATGATCATGCGCGTGAGGCCATTGCGGTGCGGCTGATTTCGGCGGTGGTGAAAGTCGATCCCAAGGCGGCGCCCGCGGCGGAAGAGAAGAAGGGCGGGATGTTTTCCCGGCTGTTCGGCAAACGCTAATCCTGCCACCTTCCATCTGTGGACCCGAAGACGCCAACTCCTCCCGGGGCGCCGCTCCCGCCGGCGTTCGCGCCGCCGCCCCAGGCGACCGCCCCCGGCCCGGCCTTTCCGCCGCCGGGTGACATCAAGTTTCCCGTCAAACCCACGGGGCCCAAACCGCTGGTGCTGCCCCGCCGCATCAGCCCGCTTCAGCGGGCGCAGGAGGCCTCCCAGGCCACCGCGGCGGCCCGCAAATCCATCGATGCGATCATGTCGCAGTCCCGGCCGCCATGGGGCGGCAAACCCATGCTCAGCGGGGAGCAGGTTGAGGGCTTGGAAAAGGCGCTGCGCGCGCTCGAGGCCAAGGCAAGCGAACGCGAGATGGCGCTGGCCGATGCCGAGAACAAACTGGCCGAGCGCGATCGCGCCCTGGCGGAGACGGAGGCGTTGTTGCAGGCTCGGGAAAAGGTCATCGATGCGATGCGCAAGCAGCCGGCGGCAGGGACTGCGCCCGGGGCCGTCAATCCCGAGGAAATGGCCGCCCTCGGCAAGTTGAAGGAGGAGTTGGACCGCCAGGAAGCCTCCATCAAGGAGCAGCGCGCGGCCCAGCAGGAGCGCGAGGAATTTCTCAACCAGAGCGAGGCCTCCCTGTTCGAGAAAATGCAGGCCCAGCAGGAAAAGGAGACCGAGCTCGAGCAAAAGGCCGAGGATCTCAAGAAGGGCATGATCAAGGCCGGCATGATCCAGCCGGAGGCCAAGGAAAAGGCCTGAAACGGAACCTTGTTCAATTTGACCTTTCCAAGGCCCCCAGCCGGCCCTATCTCCATTTCCCTTATGTCTCTCCGTCCGCTTCAGTCCGCCCTCGTGATCAGCCTCCTTGCCTTGCCGGCTTTGCTCGCCGCCCAGACCAGCAGCAACGAGGATGAGCGCATGGTGGCCCTGACGCGCGCCGACTCCGCCGACTGGTATGTGCCCAAGAATAACCTGTCCATCGGCTTCCGGGTGTTGAGCTCCGGCGCCAAGGTGAATTTCAGCCAGTTGGGGGTGGTGCCCTTCGACGTCACGCCGGCGCCCGCTTCCGCCGGCGTGGCCCAGCGCACTTACAACAACGGCTTGGTGAACATTGACGTGCCGCGCGCCAATGAACTCGACGCCAACGGTAACCAGAACTCGCCGCCGGGCGGGCGATATATCACGACCACCGTGGTCACCTCCAATGTCACCGACGCGAATGGCAACGTCATCGGCACGACTGACACCACCGTGGTCACCGGCAATTTCCTCAGCTACACACCCGGCCTCACCCGCAGCTGGTCTTACAGCGCACCGGAGCAGGCGTCCCGGCGTCCCGGGTATATCGCCATGAGCAGCTACAGCGCTACCAGCGACGGAGCCATGCTGGACAAAAAGCAGGGGCCTTCCGGCGGCATCGAACTGCAGTTCGAGCGCACCATGGGGCGGCTGTCGAAGCACACGGAATGGCGCCTGCTCACGGGCATCGCCCTGAACGACATCAACAACAAGATCGGGGGCAACATCTCCGCCACGCTGCACACCAACACCGACTTTTATTCGCTCAATGGGCAGGCCGCCCCCGCCACCACGCCGGCCACACCCTACAGCGCCCCGAGTTACACCGATTTGCTTGATAGCTCCGGCCATTTGATCGCCACCCTGGGGCTGGAAACCACCACGCCGCTGGCCGCCGCGCCCGATCCCGCGCTCAGCACCTCGACCGCGGTCGAGGGCGGGACCACGGTGCACGGCAACTACCAGGTCAAGGGCGAATACTTGATGGTGAAACTTGGGCCGTCCGTTCACGCCCAGCTAACCGAGCGTTTCGGGCTGAGCGCCAGTCTTGGCGTGGCCGGAGCCTACGCCGGCACGCGCTACAGTGTGGTGGAAAGCTTTGAAATACCGGACGCGGGCGGCCTTATTACCTCCACCGAACAGAGCACCGCCACCAAGTTTCTCAGCGGCTACTACGCGGATTTCAACCTGGAGTGGCTGGCGAATGAGCGCACCGGATTGTTCGGCGGCGTCAGCGCGCAGAAATTTGGTGACTATGACCAGATGGTGGGGGGCCGCACGGCCCGCATCGATCTCGGCAGTTCCGTCGGCATCCGCGGCGGCATCAGCATCAAGTTCTAGTCGGGCTCAGCCCGTCGGCTGGGCGGCCAGCACGTCGTCGATGCTGTGCAGAAGCTGGGGCGGGAAAAACGAATTGATCCGGGTCACCACCTGCTGCACCAGCCCGTCGGGACAGGAGGCCCC
>DATFUQ010000051.1:0-10972 GCA_035260745.1 Lacunisphaera sp.
AGCTCATCACCAACCAATTGGACGGCCAGAAGCTCGATTACTCCGCCGTCCTGTCGGAGATCAACTCGCAGGTGTTCCGTCTCGGCCGCGTGCTCAGCCCGCAGTTCGGCATCGGTTCGACCCTGACCTTCGTGCATGTCATCGGCGTCAAGCTGCACCTCGGCCACGTCGGCGATTCCTGCGCCCTGCGGCTGCGCGCCCGGGCCCTCGAGCAACTGACCACCGACCACACGATCGAGACCGAGCTGCGCGAGCGCGCCGCCCGCGGCGAGTCCATCGGCCTGCTGATGGAAAACCGCAACGCCCTCACCCGCTGCATCGGCCAGCCACCGCCGCTCGAGCCCGATTACCAGACCCACACCGTGCTGCCCCACGACCGCTATCTGTTGTGCAGCGACGGCGTCAGCCGCTTTATCACCCACGATGAGATCAAGGAGATCCTTGGAAAAGCGGAGTCGCCCGAGGTCGTCGCGCGCCAGTTGATCGACCTCGCCAACGAACGTGGCGGATTGGACAACTCCACGGCCGTGGTGCTGTTTTTCGACTGATCCGGGCGGCCCCACCCGCTCACTTCCCCAACGGCGAGGGATACTTCCCAGCTGCGACCAGAGAACGCACCGCCGCCTGTGCGGCCGCCAGATCCTCCCGGTGGGTGATGCCGAACCAAGCGTCATCACTCCTGAGCAGGGCCACCCGCGCCTCGTTGCGCTCGATGAGCGCGCTCATCGCAGTCGGCAGGTAAAACTCCGCCTTCGGATCGCTGCCGCTTGTGGCGAGGAATTGGCCGAACAGCTTCTCCAGTTGCGGGAACACTGCCGGCGTGAATCCCCAGAAATTCATCGAAACGACTTCGTCGCCGCTCAACAGGTGCGCCAGGCCGCTCGCCTCGGCGTATTTTGCGCCAGCGGCGGTTTTCTCGATCCTGGTAATCTCGGTGATGCGCTGGAGCCGGCCCGCCTCATCGGTCGCGCACAACCCGCGGCTCACGGCGCCGAACTCGGACAGGGTCTGCTTCAACGGATAGCCCACCATCGCGTAATCCTTGGACGCGGCGAAATGCCCCGCGAGCACGCGATAGGCCGAGGCGCCGTAGAAATCGTCGGCGTTGATGACGGCGAATGGCCGGCGCACGGCGGCCCGCGCCGCCAGCACCGCCTGCCCCGTGCCCCACGGCTTGGTGCGACCGTCGGGCGGCTTGTGCCCTGCCGGCAATGCATCGATTTCCTGAAACACATATTGCACGTCCATCCGCGCTTCGAGGCGCTTGCCGATAACCGTGCGAAAGTCCTTTTCGATATCCCTGCGGATGACGAGCACCAGGCGGTCGAAGCCTGCGCGCCGGGCGTCGAAGATGGAATACTCGATGATGAGCTCGCCCGCCGGGCCGACCGGCTGCACCTGCTTGAGGCCGCCGAACCGGCTGCCGATGCCCGCGGCAAGAATGACGAGATCGTAGGAGGTTTGCGCCACGGGACATACGGAACACCGGGAATCGGAAAAAGAGAATCCGAAAGAGCAGCCCCCGCGTGCAAATGCTGTTGCAGGCTGCACTAGGCCGCACACGCTGCGACCGTGCGCAACATGCTGCAGATTACTTCCGTCGGACTGGGATCCCGGCTGGACTCGTGGGTGCTGCGGATTCTCACGCGGCCTCCCGTGACCCGGCTGACCTGCGTCCTGATCGTCGCCGCTTATGTCATTTTGATCGGCATCATTGATTATATCTCCGGCACGACGATTTCCCTGCAGGTGTTTTATCTGGTGCCCATTGCCCTGGCGCTCGCGTGGCTCGGGTTCTTCGCCGCCTTTGTCACTGCCGCGTGCTCAATCATTGCCCGCGTCGGCGGCGACTACCTGCTGGGCGCCGAATACACCCGCCGGCCGAGCATTTTCTGGAACACGCTCGGCTTCTTCACCACCTACATGATCGTCGTCTGGATCCTGCAGTCGTTCATCACGCTGCGCCGGGAGCTGGAGGAACGTGTGAGCTCCCGCACCGCCGCGCTCGCCAGGGAGGTCCTGGCCCGCGAGCAACTGCAGCGGGAGTTGATCGAGATCAGCGAGCGCGAGCGCCGCACGATTGGCAACGACCTGCATGACGGGCTGGGCCAGCACCTCACCGCCATGGCCTTCGCCGCCGAGGTGCTCAGTCAGCAGCTGGCCAGCCAGGACGAACGCGCGGCCAACACCGCGCGCGAGATCGTCCGTCTCGCCGAGGAAGGCATTCTGCAATCCCGCCAGCTCGCCCGCGGCCTGCTGCTCACCGCCATTGAGCCCCGCAACCTGAACCGCGAGTTGGAGGAGCTCGCGGCCACCGTGGAGCGGCAGACCGGGGTGCGCTGCCACTATGTGGCCCAGCGGCCGCCCCTGGTCGGCGACAGCAGCACCGCCTCCCATATTTTCCGCATCGCGCAGGAGGCCGTGCGCAACTCCATCAAGCATGCCCAGCCCACGGCGCTGAACCTGAGCCTGACCGGCGAGAACGAGGCGCTGGTGCTCTCCATCAGCGACAACGGGCCCGGCCTGCCGCTGACTGCCCGGAAGGACGCGGGCGTCGGGCTCCGCGTGATGGCGCACCGCGCCAAGCTGATTGGCGGCGACTTCTCGCTGGAATCCACGCCGGGCAAGGGCACGCACGTCCGCTGCCGGGTGCCGCTGCCGGCCGCTTCCCTCCCGGCATGAGCGCGCCCCGGAAGCGCATTTTCATCGTCGATGACCATACGCTGGTGCGCGAGTGGCTGGCGAACCTCCTCCGGCAGGAGCCGGACTTCGAGGTCTGCGGGCAGGCCGACAGCGCGCCCGCGGCTTTCGCGGACATGAGCGCCACGCCGCCGGCCATCGCGATCGTCGACCTGTCCCTGAAGAATGGCTCAGGCCTCGACCTGATCAAGGACCTGCGCCGCACGTGCCCCGCCACCCGGGTGGTGGTGCTGTCAATGCACGAGGAGATTTTTTTCATCGAGCGCGCGTTCCGGGCCGGGGCCCGCGGCTACGTGACGAAGCGCGATTCGACGCACCGGATCGTCGAGGCCATCCGCGCCGTGCTCGCGGGCCAGGTCTATGCCAATGCCGACGTGCTGGCGCAACTGACCGAGCGGATGGTGGGTCATTCGCCCGCGCGGCAGCCCGGCAGCGTGGAATTGCTCAGCGACCGGGAGATGGAAGTTTTCCGCCGGCTCGGCGAAGGCCAGGGCACGCGCAAAATCGCAGCGGAAATGAACCTGAGCATGAAAACCGTGCAGGCCTACAGTGCCCGCATCAAGGAGAAGCTCGGGCTGGCCAACGTCAGCGAGCTGGTCCGCGAAGCCGTGCGGTGGGTGGAAACGAGCCGGAGGAATTGAGCACGGCTGTAGGGCAATATCCTACAGGTGAAGCTGCCGCAGCCTAGCAGAAAAACACCCGGGAAACGTGTAGGGTTGATCATCGCCCCACGCGATCCCCACCACTCGATGTCGCCCGACCTGCGGCATTTGCACCCACCCAGTATATCCCCACCCTAGATGCGTATTCTCCATGTTCTTTTTTCCTCCCGTATCGCCGGATCCGAACGCTATTGTATAGACCTCGCCAACCGCCAGGCCGCCGCCGGCCACGAGGTGCATGTGGCGGGCATACGCCGATCCCCTCTCGCCGGCGCCCTGACCTCCGGTGTCCAGTTTCATGATTTCAACAGGTTTTTCCGCGGCCTGCTCCTGCGCCGACTCGTCGCCCGTCTGGCGCCCGACATCTGTCACGGTCACCTGAGCGCGGCCTGCAAGGCGCTCAAGGGCGTCTCGCCCCAGCAGCAAACCGTGGCCACGCTGCACGTCGGCTACAAACCGCACCAGCATGCGTGGCTCGACGGACTTATTTGCGTCAACCGCGCTCAAGCCGGCCGGTTGAACGGCTACCACGGGCTTGCCCGCACCATTCCCAACTGGCTGCCGCTGGCGCCGCATGAGGCCTCGGCCGCGGGCATCCGCGAGGAACTGGGTCTGGGCGAGGACGTGTTCCTCGTCGGCGCGGTCGGCCGGCTTCACCCCAGCAAGGGCATGGACGTGCTCATCTCCGCCTTTCGCACCAGCGCACCCGCTCGCGCCGCGCTCGTGATCCTCGGCGAGGGTCCACAACGCGCCGCGCTGGAACGCCTGCGGGGCGGCGATCCGCGCATCCATCTGCTCGGTTACCGGCCCGGCGTTCACGACTGCTTGCGCGATCTCGACCTGTTCGTCTCGCCCTCGCGCGAGGAGTCATTCGGGCTCGCCATCATCGAGGCGATGAGCACCGGCGTGCCGATCATCGCCACCGCGGCGGAAGGGCCCGGCGAGTTTCTGCTCGACCACCCGGTCGCGCTGGTGCCTCCCGGCTCGGTTGACGCGCTGGCCGCCGAGATCGGCACGGCCTACGGACAATACTGCGCCGGCGGGTTACCCCGGATCGGTTACGACCTCAGCCTCTTCGATCCCACGGCCCGCCTGGACAACATCCTGGATTTCTACGGGCAGGTCCTCCAAGCTGGGCAATGGAGTCCGGCCCGGCAGGAAGCCCACGGCATGGCGGTCGCGACATGATTCGCCCGCCCGAGACCGATTTCTGGCAGGTGGGCCTCGTGCCCACACCGATTTCCACGTTGCTCGATCCGCTCGCGCTGGCCGCCTCGCGGACGCGCATCACCTGGCTGCCCGATCCCGGCCTGTGGCGCTACCTTGCCGACCCGTTCGCCCTCCGGCGCGGCGAGGCCACCCATGTCTTCGTCGAAGCGTTCGACTACCGGACGAAGCACGGCGTCATCGAGCACCATGAATTCGGGCCCGGCCTCGTCTGGCGCGGGAAGCACACCGTCCTCGCCCGTTCATTCCATCTGTCGTATCCATTCATTGTCGAGGACGGCGGCGAGGTCTTCATGGTCCCCGAGAGCCAGCGCCACGGCGAAATCGCGCTCTACCGGGCCCGGAAGTTTCCCGGCGGCTGGGTGCGCGAGACCTCGCTGTTGCGCGGCCTCGCGGGAGCCGAGGCTTCGCTGATCCGCCATGGCGGGCTCTGGTGGATGTTTTTCACCATCGTCGGCCCGCAGGCGCGGGACCAGCGCGAGCTCCATGTCGCCCACGCCAGACAACTCACCGGGCCCTGGGACTTGCATCCGCAAAACCCGATCGTGAAGGACCGCGCCGGGGCCCGGCCCGGCGGCACTCCCTTCATTGCGCCGGACGGCAAGGTCACCCTGCCGGTGCAGGACTGCAGCCGGACCTATGGCGGCGCGATCCGTTTTCTCCGTTTCACCACGCTGACCCCCGACCGGATCGAGACCGAACACCACGCCGCCACGCTCACCGGTGACCTCGTTTCGGACACGCATCGCGCCGGCCTGCACACACTGTCGGCCTGCGGCGACCTCACGCTCATCGACACCAAGCGCATCGCGCACCCCTGGGCCCGCTACGCGGTCGATTTCAAGCGCCGGGTCAAGCGGTTGGTGTCGGCGTGATTGCCCGAGCGCTTTTGGGGGCAACAAAAAGCCGCAGCCTTGCTGGCTGCGGCCTGATTGGTGCCAGGGGCGAGGATTGAACTCGCGACCAAAGGCTTATGAGTCCTCTGCTCTACCACTGAGCTACCCTGGCGAAAGGGACGCGGAAGAAGTCACAGTTTTCCCCCGAAATCCACAAGATTTTTCTCGCCGCGCCGGAGCTGGCGAAGGGAGCTAGATATCATCCGGCCCCAGCCAACGAAAATAGACCATGACAAACTTCCGGCCCAGGCTGTTGAGCGCCGGATCGGGCGTACGCTGGACAATGGCTTCACAGTAAGCGGTCGCTTCGATCTTGGCCGGGTCCGACGGATTAAGTGCCTCGCCATAGCCCCGGATGCGGAACGTGTCCGACCGCACCGTGAGCATCGCGCCAATGGCGTCCATGAACTGGGCGGGAGTAACCGTGTTGGGCAGATTGCCCGAGAGCAAGGTGCTGGCGCCAAAGGTGGCGACGGTCGTAAATGGACCATTCAGCGATTTACCCGAAGTGGAGGCGGCAAACCCATTGCCGATCGCATTGCCCTTTGAGGTAACATTGGCCGGCGTAATCTGGGTCACTCCTGGAACCGAATTGTAGGTGTCCAGCAGACAGCGCCAGACCTGCGTCGACGACGTATTTATGTTGATGCTGCCGGTGACGTATTGGTTCCCCGATACGATCCGGGGGGTCAAGGTCACATAGTGGAAGCAGTCTTGCAGGACAGTTGGCGTCAGTTGGGCGGCAGCGGGCGTGGGAACCAAGGAGAGCTGCTCATAGGAGATGACGGCAGGAAGTCTTGCCGCACTGGCCGTGAGCGCTGACTTGAGCTTAAGTTGATTGGCCAGCATTACCGAACTGATGATTGGTGCGACATTGGGAATGGCCAGCTGGCCCGCCGGTGCATAGGCGCCGATCTTGGTCCCTTCGTCGCTTACCAAGTAAGCGTAATTTCCAACCGTAGCGGCAGCACCCGGAGATGCGGCCGTCTCGCTGACCACTATCGGAACTCTTCCGGCAATCACATGCTCCTTCTCCACGTTTGCCGACGTGGATGCGGCGGTTCCAACCGTGCCTGCTGAAATCAGCTCCACCGGACTGGACACCGCATTGGTCGAATTCACCGCACCTGACGTCAGCCAAGTGATGAAAGTGCCGTCGTTTCTCCACACCCCGCACCAGTAACGGGTCGTGCTGTTCGCGTTGACCGTTATGCCGGTGATGCCCGCCATGCCGGTGACGCGGGTGTCGTCCCCCGCGTGGCGCTGAAGGTCGCTGAGGCCCACGCTGAGTCCCAGCAGAGCGTTCCGGCGCGCCTGCGTCTGCTGCACTGAGGCCGAGGCGATCTGCGAATTGACCTTGGTGAGCGCGCTGAGGGCCAGCACTGCCAGCACCAGCAGGGCGAGCAACGACAGGGTGATGATCAAGACAAAACCGCGTTCCGATGATTGGGACCGATCCATTGTAGAAGCTTGCTTGCAAGCGATGTTTGCCGCGCGCCGACTGTCCATATGTCGAATCGCCTGCAAGCAGGCTCCTACATGACGGAATTCGTCGTGTCGTTTCACAGCGCCGCCCCTTTCACCTCGACCCGCCGGGTGTAGACCCGCGAGTTGGCCTCCACGACGGCCCACCACCACTCGGCGTCGGAGGCATAGTAGGACGGGCGCGTGACGCGACCGTTACCGCTCTCAATCTCCGCCAGCAAGGTGGTGCCTTGTCCGGTCAAAATCCTGACCATCACGTCGGCCACCTCGGGAAAGCGATTCGCGTCGGCTACGGTCCCGGTGGCGTGCGCGGCGTGGGCGAGATCGCTGTTGTCGGCGGGGAATATCCGCCGCAGGCCGCCCGTGACGGCATCATGGACGTAGAGCCAGACACCGAAATCCACCACGTTCGTCGCCAGTGCGTCGCCACTGTTCGGGTTCGTCAGGGTTGCCTGGTTGCGCGATGCCGCCGGTGTGACGGAGCCGCTGCCATAGCCAACCGCTACATCATGGCCGGTCGCAAAGGTGTTGTCCTCGCTGACCGCCGCCCGAAACAGCGTATAACGCACGTCCGCCTGGGTGGTGGCCACAATGCTGCCGGTGAGTGGGCGGCGGGCGATTTGGTAGGACACCGCTATGGGCAGGCTTCCACCCGATTCGACGTTGGTGGTGATAAAACGCAGCCAAACTCCCGACAGCCCAAATCGCGCGTCACCAATCAGCGGGGTGGTGCCAGCGGCAACCGGCACCAGCCGCTGGCTCTCGGTCGTCGCCGGCTTGCTCGCCGCCGTGGGCGTGAGCCAGCCATGCGTGGCCAGATTGTCCGAATTATTGATGACATCCACCGCCAGCCACGTGCCGCCATCCTTGCGAAAGATCGCGGCCTGCAAATCTCGCTCGACCATGTCCAGGGTCAGGTTGGCTTGGGCGGAGGTGGAAAAATTATCCTGAGTGCGATGCCACAGGTTGAGGGTGTTCGTCACCACCGTCAGCATCAGCCCGGCCAGAACCAAGGTGATGATCACCGCGACCAGCAGTTCCAGCAACGTGAAGCCTTCGGCCGGCCGTTTCATCGGTTGAGAGCGAGGTTGAATGTGACCTGCTCGCGGTCAGCCGGTGACGTGGCGGTCGTGGAGCCGGGCGTGAAATACGGCCAGGATACGCGGACGTGCAGGGCGAGCACGGCGCCGCCCGGATCAAAGGCCGGTGGCGCCTGGTTGAATCTCCAGACCTCTATCAGGAAATACTGCCCATCCTGGGCAATCTGATCCGCGGCCGGCGGCACTTGGTAGCCGAGCGACTGCACCCGCGTGGCATCGCGCGACGCCGCGAGATTCAAGGTGGCAGGCAAAGGCGCCGCCATGGGCCTGGCCTGGCCGGCGAGGGCGTCGAAGCTGCCGGCTGTCGCCACCCGTTGCAACTCGGTCCGGACCGCGTCCGGCAGCCGCAGTGCGGTCATGGTGTCGGCCGACGCGGCGGCCTGCCGGATCAACGAGGGCAGCAACCCGAGCATCACCGCCCCGGCCATCGCGAAAATCCCCACCGCGATGATGACCTCGATGAGGGAAAACCCGCGGAGATTGCACCGGCGCGACCGCATCAGAAGCTGGTCCGGGCGTTGATCAACGCGGGCACGCCATAGGAACTGAGCGTCAGGCCGCGGACGTTCTCCGGATTGTCCAATTCCACGGGCGACTCGCCGGTAAGATACGAGCCGGGCGGCCGAACTCGGCCCGAGGTCACGATGAGGTCACCTCCCTGTCCCGTGGTGCCGTTGGCCGTGATCGTGAAACCGACCCACTGCTCTGGTCCCGTGCTGTTGATCGTCTCGGAAGTGATTTGGTTCTGGCGCAGGGCGGTTGAGCGCAGGGCTGAGCCATCGGACTTGGTCCAGGGCCGCGGCGTGCCGGCCGCAAACAGTCCGGCCGGGATGGTGGCGAAATTCCCGGGCACGACAAAGACACCGTCCGGCAAAAACGTGTCCGCGATGGTCTGCCAACCGGTGGCGGTCTGCGTCTGGACCACGACATAGCGCATGAATCGCAGGGGCTGGCTCGTGACTGTGGCGTCGGTCTGAACCAATACCCGGGAATTCTGACCGCTCGCCATCGCCTTGGTGCGGGCGGCGATGACCATGTTCGCCAAGGTGGCTTGCGCGGATTGCAATGCGGCGGATCTGCCCGCGCCCCCGAGCCCGCCGATGAGGACGAAGGACAGGGCGGCGATCAAGCCGATGACGACGAGCAACTCCAGAAGAGTAAATCCGGCGGTGCGAACTTGTGTTTTCATTTCCAACTGAAGATGAACTCCGGATTGGCTGCGTCAGCGCCGGGTGCCGGGGCATAGAAAATCACCCCGGCGCGAATGCCCGCGGCAGGAAAGTCCGTCGTGCCGGGCGTGATGCCGCCCACCGCAGGCAACGCCATGAAGTCGCTGCCAGCCTTGATGACGCCGTCAAGGTTCCGGTCCACGAGCACAGCGATCTCGGTGTTGTCGGAGGCGTCGTGCAGCAGGTTGGGCGTGGGCGAGCTTGTGCCGGTGAAATCGGCATCACTGAACGAATAGAACGAAACTAGCTTCCGGTTCTGCGCTTCGGGAAACTGGGCGTTGGTGCCGGCGGCGTAGGCGGGCAACGCCGAGCCGTCGCGCCTTTTCGCCGCGAGGAGGTCGTGAAAGAGGTGCAGCGTGGCCGGATCGGTCGCCTGGCCGGGCGGGTTGATCAGATTGGAACTGTGCAGCGCCGGATAATAGCCGTATTCACTGCGGAAGCCCTCGAGCGCGGCGGCCCACTGGTTGAACTGGACGCGGGTCTTGGCCTTGTTGGCCGAGACGCGCGCCGAACGGATACCGGGAAAGAGCAGCGCCGCGAGAATCCCGATGACCGCGATGACGGTGAGGAGTTCGAGGAGCGTGAAAGCGGATTGCCGGTGCTTGTGCATACGAGTCAGCGATTCGCGTAAATGTTGTCGGCGTTCGCCGGAGCGGACGGGTCGGGGAATCCACCGGTCAGCAGCGCGGCGGAATCCCGGCCGTCCGGACCGATCGAATAGAGGACGTAGCTGGAATTGCCCCAAGGCGCCTGGGTCTTGTAGGTGTAGCGATAAGCCTGGCTCCATGGATCGACGAGGACCGCGGACGGGTCGGTGAAAGGATCGCGCGAATCCGCCGTATTAAAACGAGCCGCCTCGATCAGACTGCGGGCCGAGATGGCGGCATTGGTCGGACTGCGCCGGCCGATGAGCGACTGCAGCAGCCGCCCGGCATCAGCGGTCTGCGGGAAGTCTCCGTAGTTGCGTTGATAGTTTTCGAGTGCCGCGGCCAGCGCGGCGAGCTCGGCCTTGGCGCGCGCCACCCGGCCCGTCTCGCCCGCCCGGCGGCCGACGCCGATCACAATGCCGGCCAGCACGGCAATGAGCGCAATGACAGCCAGCAATTCGAGCAGCGTGAAGGCTGCCCGTGCGGGATTGGCCCCTGGGGGAGCCAATAACATTTAGCCGGCGGGTTTACTCCTCATCGGATTTGAGCGCGGTGATGACGGAGAAATCCTCGAGCGTCGTCGTGTCACCCTTGATCTCGCCCGAGGTGGCGAGCTCCTTGAGCAACCGGCGCATGATTTTTCCCGAGCGGGTCTTGGGCAGGCCGGCGGCGAAGCGCACGTTGTCGGGCTTCGCCAGAGAGCCGATCTCCCGGCCGACGTGCGCGCGCAACTGCTCCTTGAGCGCCTCGCTGGCCGTGACGCCGCCCTTGAGGGTGACGAAGACGACGAGGGCCTGGCCCTTGAGGTCGTCGGGCCGGCCGACCGCGGCAGCCTCGGCCACGGAGGGATGCGACACGAGCGCGCTCTCGATCTCGGCGGTGCCGATGCGGTGCCCGGCAACGTTGAGCACGTCGTCGATGCGGCCGACGACCCAGTAGTAGCCGTCCGCGTCGCAGCGCGCGCCGTCACCGGTGAAATACATGCCCGGCACGGGCTCCCAGTAGACGGACTTGAAGCGCGCGTCG
>DATFUQ010000052.1:0-13584 GCA_035260745.1 Lacunisphaera sp.
AGGCCGAGATCGCCCGTTGGGATGTCCGGCCCCGGGTCACGCGACTGCTCGTCAAGCCACAGACCTTCATGAACGACAGCGGGCGCTCCCTCCGGGCGTTGCTCGACTTCCACCAGGTTCCGGTCGAGTCGCTCATCGCGGCCTACGACGATCTCACGATCGATCTGGGCCGCGTGAAGGTCTCGATCACCGGCAGCGACGGCGGCCACAACGGCGTCGCCAGCCTACTGGCGCACGTCGGCGACGGCTTCCTCCGCTACCGGCTTGGCATCGGCGCCCCGCGGCCGCCGGAAATGGACATCAAGGACTTTGTGCTCGGAAAATTTTCAACGACAGAAACCAACATCATTGACCAACAACTAAACACTTTCGTGGACGGCCTCCGCCTGCTAATCAATCGCGGGTCGGCCGAAGCCATGAACATCCTCAACCGCCGCGACCGCCATGAAACAGACCAAGCGTAACTACAAAGCCACCTTCATCCTCGATAACCGGGGCAAGGAGGACACCGTCGATCAGCTCATCGACGGCGTGAAGAAAGAGATCACCGCCGTGCAGGGCGAGGTCACCGCCGTCGAGAACGTCGGCCGCCGCGAATTCATCCGCAAGACCGACGACAAATTTCCTGCCGGTGTCTACGTGCAGATGAATTTCTCGGCGCCCGCCGGCGCCCCCGCCCAACTCCACGAGCGCCTGCGGCTCAATGACAGTGTCTACCGCGCGCTCGTCGAGAACGCCTGACCGCGTCCTCGCGCCGCCCTTAAATCCATGGCCAACCTCAACAAAGTGATGCTTATCGGCAACCTGACGCGCGACCCCGAACTGCGGGTCACGCCGAAGGGCACCGCCATCTGCCAGTTCAGTCTGGCCGTGAACCGCAAGTTTCGCGACGAATCGGGCGCCGACCGTGAAGAGGTGACCTACGTCGACATCGAGGCCTGGGGCAAGTCCGGAGAGAATATCGCCAAGTATTGCACCAAGGGCCGCCCGCTCTTCGTCGAAGGCCGCCTGCGCCTCGACCAGTGGGAGGACAAGACCACCAAGGAAAAGCGCAGCCGCATGAAGGTGGTCTGCGACAATTTCCAGTTTCTCGGCAGCGCCCGCGATGGCGGCGGCGCACCCGCCGGTGGGGGCGAGGGTGGGGCGGCCCCCCGCAGCGCCCCCAAGCCCGCGGCGCCCGCCGCGCAGGAAAATCTCGACGAAGACGTGCCGTTCTAATCCGCGCCCGTCGCATTTAATTTAACCGAATCATTCAACACCGTTACTTTCATGGCTAACCACGAAGTTCTCCTCACCAAACCGGTCGACGGCCTCGGCGCCGAAGGCGACCAGGTCAAAGTCCGCGCCGGCTACGCGCGCAATTTCCTCCTGCCCCAGGGCCTGGCCCTGCCGCTCACGCAGTCCAACCGCAAGCGCGTCGAGGCGCTCAAGAAGGCCCGCGGCCTCCGCGAAGCCAAGGAGCTCGACGGTGCGCAGGCGCTGGCCAAGCAGATTGAAAAGGCCGGCATCGCCATCGCGGTGAAGACCGGCGAGGGCGGCAAGCTCTTCGGCGCCGTCACCACGAGCAACATCCACGAGAAGCTGGCCGCCGCGGGCATCACCGTCGAGAAGCGCCGGATCCACCTCGGCCAGCCGATCAAGACGCTCGGCAAGCACGAGGTAAGGATCAAGCTGCACCCCGACGTCAGCGTCGAGCTGTCCTTCGACGTCGTCTCCGAAAACCCGATCGAGCCCGCTGCGTCGTAACGTTGCCGCGACGTTCGACCCCGAAACGGCCATGGCCCAGACGCCCGTTATTCCCCGGCGCAACCAGCCATCGCCCGACCCGGCGCTGCCTGCGGCCCCGTCCGATCGCTCGCCGCCGCACAGCCTGGACGCCGAGGAGCACGTCATCGCCTGCTGTTTGCTCGACGGCAGCGATACCATCGCCCGCTGCCTCGAGGCGCGGCTCACCGCGGATTCATTTTATTTCCCGGCCAACCGGCTGCTCTTCCAGGTCATTGTCGAGCTCTACCAAAAAAGTCCGCCGGTCACGCTCGAGGTGCTGGCCGAGGAGCTGAAGACGCGCCGCCAGCTTGAGGCGGTCGGCGGCTTCGCCTACCTGATGCAGGTCACGGGCAAGATCCCGACGACGGCGCACGCCGGCTACTTCATCGACAAGGTTCGCGAGAAGCACCTGCTGCGTGAGCTGATCAAGACGGCGACCGGCGCGGTCGAGCAATGCTACGGCTTCACCGGCGGGCTCGCAGAGTTCGTGGACAAGGTGGAGCAGGATCTTTTCGCCGTCACGCAGGACCGGGTCAGCGACAGCGCACAGGAGATCAAGGAATCCATCAAGGAGGCCAACACGGTCATCGCCAAGCTGCTCATGAAGAAGGGCGAGCTGACCGGCGTGACCTCCGGCTTCAAGGACCTCGATGCGATGACGTTCGGGTTCCAGCGGCAGGAAATGATCGTCATCGCGGCCCGGCCCTCGATGGGCAAGACGAGCTTTGCGCTGAATGTGGCCGAGGCCGCGGCATTGCCGAAGCCGGGCAAGGCCGAGCCGGTGCCGACCCTGATTTTTTCGCTCGAAATGAGCTCGTCGCAGCTGGCGTTGCGCATGCTGTGCGCTCGCTCGCGGGTAAACATCAAGCTTCTGCGCGACGGCCTGGTCGGCCGCGACGGCCGCGAGGTCAACGCGCTGGGGCAGGCGGCCGAGGAATTCAAGAAGACCCCCATCCTGGTGGATGACTCGAGCAACCTCACGATCATGGAAATGCGGGCCAAGGCCCGGCGCATCTATGCCCGCAAAAAACTCGGCCTGATCATCGTGGACTACCTCCAGCTGGTCAGCGGCACCGACTCGCGCGCGCCGCGCGAGCAGCAGGTGGCCGAGGTTTCGCGCGGATTAAAGGCGATGGCTAAGGAACTAGATCTGCCGGTTATTGTTCTAAGCCAGCTCAACCGTTCGTCGGAGAAGGAAAACCGCACCCCCCGCCTGTCGGACTTGCGCGAATCCGGCTCCATCGAGCAAGATGCCGACGTGGTAATAATGCTGTCCCGCCCCAAGGATTCCGACGAAAAATTCCAGACCGCCGCCGCCGCCGCGGATTTAATCGTTGCCAAGCAGCGCAACGGGCCGGTAGGTGATTTGAAACTAACTTTCCTTCAAGAAATTACGCGCTTTGAAAACTTCACTCCGTAACCCGTTTTCCCGGGTTTTACTCGCTTCAATCCTCCTGTTTTCCGCCGCCGCGGGATTGTTCGCCCAATCCGCGCCCGGGCCGGCGCAGGCGGTGCCCGCCGCTCCGGCACCCAGGATTGGCACGATCACAATCAAATTTGTGAGCATAGCCAACATCAGCGAGCAGATCGTGCGCGCCAACATGGCGCTGCGCGAGGACACCGAGCTCGACGAGGCGCTGATCGACCGCGACATCCGTTCACTCTACAAGACTGGATTGTTCGAGTTCATCGAGGTCAAGCGCCAGGTGATGTCACCCGCGGCGGTCAACCTCGTCTTCGAGGTCACGCCGAAGTTCCGCGTCCTGAGCATTCACTTCGAAGGCGCCAAAGCCTACAAAGACCGCCGCCTGATCAAGGAAATCAAAACCACGGCGAACGGCTCCCTCGACGAGCGCCAGGTCAAGGACGACGCCCAGAAAATCTACGAGTTCTATCAGAAAAGCGGCTACAACCAGGCGCAGGTCACCTACAGCATCGACCGCAACCGCAGCACCGGCTTCGGCACCGTCACCTTCAAGATCCGGGAAGGCGCCCGGGTGAAGATCGGTGCCATCAACTTTGTCGGCAACGACCACGTCAAGGCCAAGCGCCTGCGCAAGGAAATGGAGACCAAGAAATGGCACATCTTCTCCTGGCTCACCGGCGGCGGCCGACTGAAGGACGACACGTTCGACGACGACCTCGGCAAGCTGCGCGACTATTACAAGGAGCAGGGCTACCTCGATGTCGAGATCGCCGAGGACAAGATCACCTTCGATTACCCGAAACCGGAGCGACTGGTCATCACCATCCGGATCAACGAGGGGCGCCAATACAAGATCGGCGACATCAGCATCAAGGGGAACAAGGTTTACCAGGAAAATTTTCTCCGCCTCGTGCCACGGCAGAAAAAGGGCATGGTCTTCGTGCCCTCCAAGCTCGACAAGGATGTCGAGTCCCTCCAGGAATTCTATGGCTACGATGGCTACCTCGAGACCCGGGTCCGGCTGGTGCGCAAGCCCAACCTGCAGACGGGCAACATCGACTTGGAATACCAGGTCAACGAGAGCGAGAAGTTCCAGGTTGAGTCCATCAACATCGAGGGCAACACCAAGACCAAGAGCATCGTGATTCTGCGCGAATTGGTGCTCGGGCCCGGCGATGTCTTCAGCTCCATTCGCATGAAGATCAGCAAGCTGCGCCTGGAAAACACCCGCTTCTTCGAGGATCCCGTCAACGTCACGGACGAGTCCACCAACATTCCGGGGCGCAAGAACCTGAAGATTTCCGTCACGGAGGCCCGCACGGGCAACCTGACCTTCGGCGCGGGTTTCAGCTCGCTTGAGAAGGCGGTCGTGTTCGCCGAGGTCACGCAGTCCAATTTCGACCTGTTCAACCGCCGCTCCTTCTTCCAGGGCGCCGGGCAGAAATTCCGCCTGCGCTTCCAGATCGGCTCGCAGTCGAGTGAGGTTATCCTGGCGTTTGAGGAGCCTTGGTTCCTTGAGCGGGAGCTGGCGCTCGGCGGCCAGCTTTTCCGCACGACCTCCGACTACAACAGCTCCTTTTACCAGGAAATCCGCACCGGCGGCGAAATCTACCTGCGCAAGCGGCTCTTCAACTGGCTGGAGGGGCGGTTGTCCTACGTCTATGAGGTCGTCGACATCGGCAAGGTATCCACCTCCGCTCCGCCCCAGATCCAGTTCCTGGCTGGCAACACCGCTACCTCGCGGCTGGGCCTGACCCTGAGCCAGGACACGCGCGACAAGATCATCAACACCACGCGCGGCAACTATGCCAGCCTCGACTTGATCGTGGCTGGCGGGCCGCTGGGCGGAAACAACAATTATTACAAGCTGGAGTTCCACGGCTCGAAGTTCTTCCCGATCGCCGAGTTCCAGGAGCAGGTGCTGTCCGTGATCGGCCGCGCCGGCGTGGTCGAGAGCTTCGGTGCCAGCAGCAAACCGGAGACCCGCATCATCAGCATTGTCGACCCCACTACCGGGCTCCCCGTGAATCAGAGCGTCACCTTTGTGCCCGGGGTGCCGTTCTACGACCGGTTCTTCCTCGGCGGACCCCAGACTCTGCGGGGCTTTGAGTTTCGCACGGTCGGCCCGAAGGACGCCAGTGGCGAGCCGCTGGGTGGCAAAACCTACGGATTCGTCAGCTTGGAATACTCCCTCGACGTCGTTAAACCCGTGCGGGCGGCCATCTTCTATGACGGCGGCTTCGTGAACACCAACGCTTACGATTTCAGCCCGGCCAACTATAACGACAATTTCGGCGTCGGCCTGCGCCTGTTCGTGGCCGGCGCCCCGCTCAGCCTTGATTTCGGCATTCCCTTAACCGGTGATCGGTTTAACAAGAAGGGCTCCCAGTTTAATTTCTCTTTCGGCACCCGCTTCTAACAACCCCCACCATCCATTATGAACAAGATGATCCGCACCTTAATCACCCTGGCCGCTTTCGCCGCCGGTTCAACGGCCCTGCTCGCGCAGCCCGCCTTCAAACTGGTTGTGGTCGACATGGCTAAAATCTACGACGGCCACTACAAGACGGAGGAGGCCAATGCCAAGTTCCGCGACGCCGAGCAAAAGGCCCAGGAGCAGGTCGAGGAGCTCAATAAACAGGGCCAGACCCTGGTGGACGAATACAAGGAGCTCATCGAGCAGTCCAAGAACACCCTCCTCACCCCCGAGGCCCGCGCCAAGGCCGAGGCCGACGGCCAGAAGAAGCTGGAGGACATCCAGCGCAAGCAGGCGGACGTGCAGAATTTCCGCACCAACACCCAGCGCTCGCTCCAGCAGCGCATCAAGTCCCACCGCGATCTCCTGCTGGAGGAGATCAGCAAGGTGGTGAATGAACTGGCCAAGCGGAAGGGCGCCACGCTGGTCATCGACAAGTCCGGCCCGACCCTCTTCGGCATCCCCAGCGTGCTCTATTCCGATCCCTCCTACGACATCACCGATGAAGTGGTGAAGGAAGTGAACAAGGATCGCCCCCCGGCGCCCCCGGCCCCCGCTGCGCCCACCACCGCCACGACCCCGGCCGCGACGCCGCCCGCCACCTCGACATCATCGTTCACGGTGCCCAACGTGGGACCCAAGCCCGAGCCCAAGAAGCCGTAAGAATTCTTGCCAAGCCCTGTTCCACCGAACAGGGCTTTTTTGTCGCCATGCAGGTCGCTTACACTCCCGCCGAGATTGCCGCCATTGTCGGAGCCTCGCGCACGGCGGGGTCGACGAAACAGAAAATTCGCGACATCGCCTCCCTCGCGGCGGCGCAGGCTGGCGACCTGTCGTTTCTCGGCAACGCCAAATACAAGTCCCAGGTACCGGCCAGCGCGGCCACGGCGCTGCTCCTGCCGCCGGACTACGACGGCGAGCCGAACGCCGGGCAGGTGTTCCTTTTCGTCGAGAATCCCTCGGTGGCGCTGGCCAAGGTTTGCGCCCGCATCGAGCAATCGCTCTGGCCCAAGCCACCGGCCGGCATCCACCCCAGCGCGGTGGTGGCGCCCAAGGCGAAAATCGACGCCACGGCGCACATCGGCCCGCTGTGCGTGATTGAGGACGGCGTGCACCTCGGTGCCGGCAGCGTGCTGCAAGCCTCCGTGTTTGTCGGGCGCGACGCCCGCATCGGTGAGGGCTGCTGGGTGATGGCCGGCGCGGTGATTGCCTCAACCTGCTCGCTGGGCAACCGCGTGCGGTTGCAGCCCGGCGTCGTCATCGGTTCCGACGGCTTTGGTTATGAATTTATCCAGGGCCGCCACGAGAAAATCCCCCAGATCGGGTCGGTGGTCATCGGGGATGACGTGGAGATCGGCGCCAATTCCACCCTGGATCGCGCCCGGTTCAGCCGCACCGTCGTCGGAGAGGGCACCAAAATCGACAACCTGGTGCAGATCGCCCACAACGTGGTCATCGGCAAGCACTGCATCCTGTGCGCCCAGGTGGGCATCTCTGGCAGCACCACCGTGGAGGATTACGTCATCCTGGGCGGCCAGGTGGGGGTGGGCGGCCACATCACCATCGGCAAGGGCAGCAAGGCCGGCGGGCAGACCGGCATCGCCTACGACATACCCCCGGGCAGCTACCTCAACGGCACCCCGGCCATCCCCTACATGCTGGAGCGCCGGCTGCAGGTGCTCCATCAGCGGCTCCCCGACCTCTTCAAGCGCGTCGAGGCGTTGGAGAAAAAATAGAATAAACTTCCCGCTCGTTCCAATCTCCGTTACCACGCCGTTGCATGAGGGACACCAAGCTCAAGATATTCTCCGGCTCTTCCAACCGCGTGCTGGCCGAGGAAATCTGCCAGTGCATCGGGGTGCCGCTCGGGGAGGCGACCGTCTCCTGTTTCCCCGACGGGGAGTCGTTCGTCAAAATCAACGAGAACATCCGCGGCGCGGACATCTACATCATCCAGTCCACCTGCCCGCCGACCAACCATCACCTGATGGAACTGTTGATCATGATCGACGCGGCCAAGCGCGCCTCGACGCAGCGCATCACCGCCGTCATCCCGTTCTACGGCTACGCGCGGCAGGACCGCAAGGACCAGCCCCGCGTGCCCATCACCGCCAAGCTGGTGGCCAACCTGCTCATCGCGGCGGGGGCGAACCGCATCCTGGCCATGGATCTCCACAGCCAGCAGATCCAGGGCTTTTTCGACATCCCGGTTGACCACCTCTTTGCCTCGCCGATTTTCTTCCAATACCTCGCCACCAAGCGCAGCAACAAGCTCGTGGTGTTCTCCCCCGACGTGGGCGGCATGAAGATGGCCGCGGCCTACGCCGACATCCTCGGCGCCTCGCTCGGCCTGGTGGTGAAGAAGCGCACCAGCGCCACCAAGGTCGAGGCCATCAACATCGTCGGCGAGGTGGAGGGCTGCGACGTCCTGCTGGTGGATGACATCACGGAAACGGCCGGCACCCTGACCACGGCCGCCAAGATCCTCAAGGAACATGGCGCCCAGAGCATCCGGGCCGCCGTCAGCCACTGCGTGCTGAACGAAATCGCCTACGAGCGTCTCAAGGGCGGGTTGATCGACGAGTTGATCACCACCAACTCGGTGCCGATCGACACCCGCGGGCTGCCCATCACCGTGCTCAGCATCGCCCCGCTGCTCGGGGAGGCCATCTTGCGCATCAATACCAACGAGAGCATCACCAGCCTGTTCAAAATCAAGGGCTTCTAAGCTGGTTGCGGAACCACCGCGAGTGACCACTGTCTCTGTCCGCACTCTTTCCCTATGAATACCAAGTCGGTTGTTCGGTTCCTTGCGTTGATCACCTCGATTCTTGGCCTGGCCGTCGGCCTGCTCGCCGTCGACAAGACCGTCGCCAAGCCGGCCATCCCGGTCAAGAAGCCGGTGCTCAAGATCGACCCTTCGCCGATCGGTGATTCCAAGGTCGTCGTCACCAGCTACGCCGATGCGCTGGAGAACATCCGCCCCGCGGTCGTTTCGGTTTACTCGAGCAAAGTGGTGCGCCAGCAGGTGCCGGAGTTTCTGCGCCAGTTCGGCGCCCAGGGGCGTGAGCAGAAACAGCGCGGGCTCGGCTCCGGCGTCATCATTTCCACCGACGGCTTCATCATCACCAACAACCACGTGGTGGAGGAGGCGGACGAATTGAAGGTGCTCCTCAACGACGAGCGCGAGTTCACCGCCAAGGTCATCGGCACCGATCCCAAGACCGACGTCGCCGTCATCAAGATCGAGGCGGAGAATCTCCCCGCCGCCACCCTGGCCGACAGCTCCAAGCTGCGTGTCGGCGACATCGTCTTCGCCATCGGCAATCCCCTGGCGGTCGGCCAGACCGTGACGATGGGCATCGTCTCGGCCACCGGCCGTCGCGTGGGCATCCTTGACGAGGTCGCCGGCTATGAGGACTTCATCCAGACCGACGCCGCGATCAACCAGGGCAACTCCGGCGGCGCGCTCATCGACGCGCGCGGCCGCCTGGTGGGCATCAACTCGGCCATCATTTCCACGTCCTCCGGCAACATCGGCATCGGTTTCTCCATCCCGATCAACCTGGCGAACAGCATCATGAACAGCCTCATCGAGACCGGCACGGTCTCCCGCGGTTATCTCGGCGTCTCGACCGACGCCCTGGCACCCGACCTGGCCGAGTCATTGGGCGTCAAGCGCGACACCAAGGGCGTCATCATCACCGATCTCAATCCCGCGGACGGCCCCGCCGCCAAGGCCGGCTTGAAACGCGAGGATATCATCACGGCCATCAACGACAAGTCCGTCGCCTCGCGCGATGACCTGAGGCTCTTCATCGCCCAGACCGCCCCCGGCACCAAAATCACGGTGAAATTCATCCGCGAGGGCAAACCGCAGGCCGCCGACGTCACCCTCGGCAAACTGCCGGAGGATGCCGATGCCAACGGGGAACTGCTCCCCGGCGTGACGGTAACGCCGCTCACCAGTGAAATGCGCAAGGAGCTGCGGATCTCCGATCGCGTGGACGGCCTGGTCATTTCGGATATCGCGCCCCAGTCGCGCTACCGGGAGATTTTCCCGCTCGGGGCCGTGATCCAGGAAATCAACAGCACGCCGGTCACGGATATCACTTCCGCCCGCGGGGCGCTGATCGAGGGCCGGAACCGCGCGCTGATTTACTACCGCGGCGCCAACCGCTACGTACTGTTCATCATCGTCCGGTAATTTGCCTCGGTTTCGCGCAGCGAGAACCAAAGACAACCACCGGGTGGCCAGCAGGCCACAACGGTGCTCAGCTCCCCGGCTTGCTGGCCGGGATCTTCGCCAGCCACTCCGGTACTTGGTCGGCAGGGTAGGTGGGATAGCTCATCTCCAGCAGAGAATACGTCGGCACGTCGAACTTCGCCTGCCCGGCGCTGCGGTCCACGAGCACGGCCACGGCGGCGGCGGTGCCGCCCATTTTCCGGACAATCTCAAGGCATTCCTGCACGCGGCCGCCGCGGGTGATGACGTCCTCAACCACGAGAACGCGCTCACCGGGCCTGAGGGTGAAGCCCCGGCGCATCACCAGCACGTTGCTTTCCTTTTCCGCAAAGATGAAACGGCACTTCGCCTGCCGGGCCACCTCCTGCCCGATGACCAGCCCGCCCATCGCGGGGGCCAGCACCGTGTCGAAGGCCAGCGCGCCCAGCTTCTGCTTGAGCAGCGCGCCGAGCCGCTCCACCGCCGGCATGTCCTGGCAGACCTGCGCGCACTGGAAGAAATGCCCGCTGTGCAGACCCGAGCGCAGGACAAAGTGCCCCTGCAGCAATGCCTTCGTGCGCACGAAAATGTCGGTGACCTCCTGTTGAACCGCGTCCATGCAAAAAAGCTGTGGCAATCCAGTATGGCATGTAAACTGTTTTTGTTTGCCTCAGTTTCGCTGTACGAGAACCGTGGACAAACACCGGGCGGCCAGCAGGCCGCAACGGTGCGTTGCTCTACCTTCATGCATCCTTCACTCGACAAACCCGCGCTCGAAGACGAGCTCGGCGACGTGCTCGAGAAAGCCGCGCGCAACGTGCCCTTGAGCCTTGAGAGCCTGGCCCTGGCCGCGAAGGTGGACTACAGTCGGCTGCGCGATGCCGTGGACTACCGCTCGGATTTCAAACCGGCCGAGATCGGCCGCCTGGCCGCCGCGCTCAATCTGAATGAGGTCGGACTGAACGCCCTCGCGCAGGGACTTTATCCGTTGCCCGAGCCGGCGGGACTGACGTTCTGCCTGCACCCATTGCGGATGCCCTACGGTATCGGCGTGGCGAACGCCTATCTCGTCAGCACCGGCGGCGACAGCGCCATCCTGTTCGACACCGGCGCCAGCCATGCGGAGTTGCACCGGGCCTGGCCTGCGTCAATCCAGCGTCTGGACGCAGTGTTTATCACGCATTACGAGGCCGAGCACATCGGCGGACTCGAGGTCGTCCTGCGCGAGAGCGAACTGGGCCATTTCCACGGCCCGCCGAATGGCCGCTGGCCGCAATGCCGCGGGCTGGGGGAGGGCCAGCGGGTGCTAGTGGGCGGACTCAGTGTCACGGCGTTCAGCACCCCGGGCCACGCGGCCGAGCACAACTGTTATCTGGTGCAGTCCACGGCCCAGCCGGCCGGAGCCGCGCTGTTGATTTCGGGGGACCTTATCTTTGCGGGTTCGCTCGGCGGCGGTTATTTCTGCTGCCAGCGCCAGCTGACGCATTCCCGGCGCATCATGGGGCTGCTGGCCGGCGATGCGGTCATCGCGCCCGGCCACGGGCCGCTGACCACGGCGGCGAATGAGCGGCGCTTCAATCCGTTCCTCGCCCAATAAGCCGGGGGGTGGGCCAAATGATTGGCCCGCCGACCTGTTGAACGACATGACGAAGGACTTGTTATTGGATGAAATAGAATCCCCTTGATGATACCTGAATGAAGATTCAGCAGGGGTTAATGTTCGTTTAATGGACGCGACGTAAAGTCGGGAGGTTCAGTGCCTTTAACCCCAACCATCCCGGATCATGAATACATTGATGAAACACTTCTGCCTGCTCGCCCTTGGCGCCACCTTCCTCTGGGCAGCCGAGGCCCCCAAGAAAAACTGGATCCCGCCGGCCCACAAGATCCAGGCCCAGGTGCTGTCCGACGAGATCATGGCCGCCCACCCCGAGTTGCTCAGCATCACCTTCCACGGCGTGCCCCCCGGCCTGTCGAAGGTCTACACGATGTTCGCCGGCTCCTTCCCGGACCGCATCGGCAATCCCGACGATCCGGATGACGTGATGATCATCGAGCTCGGCATCACCATTCTTGATCCCCGCTGGCACCGCCTGAAGGACCCGGCCAAGAAGTTCGTCATGATGATGCCGCTGCGCGACGCCGCCGGCGAGAACTGCGGCCTCCTGGTCGCCGCCTACAGGAACCCCGACTTCAAGCCGGACGGCAGCAATGCCAAGCTCGAGGCGGAGTATTTCGCGAAGGGCACCAAGCTGCGCGACGAGCTGCAAAAGAAGATCCCGAGCTACGAGGGCCTGTACGCCCCCGCCAAGTAACCATTCTCGGCCTGCTTCCCCATGAAACGCACGCTTGCCGCCCTCGCGGCGCTCAGCTGGCTTTCCCTGCCGGCCCAACCTTTCTATCAGCTGGAGTCGGCGCTCATTATCAAGAGCCCGACCAACCCGAGTTGGGACTACCTCACTTACGATTCCGCCCACGACGTGCTCTTCATCGCGCGCCGCGACGACGGCATCCTCATCTACGACGCCAAGGCGAAGAAAATCACCGGTGCCATCGAGAACTCCAAGGGCGGCAATTCCACCGTGCTGGTGCCCGAGTTCGACCGCGGCTACGTCATCAACCAGGACGGCACCACGACCATCTTCCAGCTCTCCACGCTGAAGACACTGGAACGCGCCTCGTTTGGCGAGAACGCCGACAACGGTTTCTACGACCCCGCGACCAAGCAGATCCTGGTCACGCAGGGCGACAGCAGCCAGGCCACCTTCCTCGACGCCAAGACCGGCAAGGTCACCGGCGTCCTGAAGATCGACAGTGAGAGCCTCGAGGGCACCGCCCCCGACGACGAGGGCAGCTACTACATGGCGCTGCGCGACCGCGACAAGGTCATCAAGATCGACGCCCACAACCACACGCTCGTCGGCGAGTGGAAAATCGGCAACCACGTGAAGCCGAACGGCGTGGCCTACGATGCGATGAACAAACGCCTGTTCGTCTCCACCCGCGGCGACAATCCGGCCCTGCTGGTCTACGACACCACGGGCAAAATCCTGGCCGAGCCCACCATCGGCCGCGGCAACGACCAGGTCATCTTCGATCCCGAGGCGAAAAAAATCTACACCTCGAACGGCTTTGACGGCACGCTGGTCATCATCGACCAGGTGGACGCCAACACCTACAAGCTCGCCGAGGCCGCAACGACGCGGCCCTATGCCCGCACGATGGCGCTGGATCCGAAGACCAAGACGGTCTACCTCACCACGGCCGAGGGCACCGTGGATCCCTCCAAGAAGCAGCGCCCCGAAGTCGCCCCGTTCTACCCGAACAAGTATTTCAAGGACACGTTCACCCTGCTCACGTATTCGCGCAAATAACCGGCAATCCCTCACCCCTGTCTGAAATGAACACCACCCCGTTTATCCCCGTGCGCCGGCTGGCCATTGCCGCCGCGCTTTCACTGCTCCTCTCCAGCCCCGCCTTCGCGCTGAAATACGCGGCGGTCGAGCATCACCTCAAGGCCGATCCCGCGATACCCGTGTGGAAACCCGGCCCGGTCGAGTCCGTGCCCGAGGAGGAACTCAACCTCGTCGGCGCCGACATCATGGACGAAATCACGCTCGGCTGGATCAAACTCTACCGCCCGGCCTACCCGCGGCTCAGCGTCACCATGGAGGCCCGCGCCTCCGGCAC
>DATFUQ010000053.1:0-11765 GCA_035260745.1 Lacunisphaera sp.
AGCCCAGCCACTACGACGCCGATTCTGCCTATGTCGTCTTTACTTCCTACCGCGCCGGCGACGATACCCCCTGCGTCTACAAGTTCACCAAACTCGGCGCCGAATGGAGCCGCGTCACCGGCGACCTGCCCGCCTCGCACACCGCCGTCGTGCTCCGCGAGGACCTGGTGAACCCCAACGTGCTTTATCTCGGCACCGAGTTCGGCCTGTTCACCTCGCTCAACGCCGGCAAGAACTGGGTGAAGTTCGGCGGTCTGCCCGCCGTCCGCGTTGACGACATCCAGATTCATCCCCGCGAGGGCGATGTCGTCGTCGCCACCCATGGCCGCTCACTCTACGTGTTCGACGACAGCCGGGCCCTGCGCGAGTTCACGCCGGAGATCGCGGCGAAGGATGCGCACCTGTTCAGCATCCGGCCCGCCCATGCCCGGCTGCTGCTGCCCGGCTGGGTGGATTCCGGCGGCACCGGCTATTTCGAGGGCAAGAACCCGCCCGAGGGCGTGCTGCTCACCGTCTGGGTGAAGGAGTTCACCGGCGAGAAGTTCAAGGTCGTCATCTCCGACGCCGGCGGCCGCGAGGTCGCCAAATTCGAGCAGCCCGCCGTGCCGGGCTTCAGCCGGCTCAACTGGGACCTCCGCCTGCAGAAGGACTACCATTTTGAATACATGGGTGACGACGCCGACCGTTTCGTGCCGCCCGGCGAATACACCGCCACCCTCAGCCTCAAGGATACCAAGGTGAAGCAGACCTTCAAGGTCACCGTGGAGGAGGGCTTGCGCTCCTTCGGCACCTATCGAAACTGAGGCGCCTGCTCGGTTTGCATCGCTCCAGCCCTCAGCTTGCACCAGAAGAAGACCGAGTCTCCCAAGAGACCTCCTCTTTCCCTGATTCAGTCCAACATTCAACCCGATCCTACCATGCCCAAATATGTCATCGAACGCGAAATCCCCGGCGCCGGCAAACTCACCGCCCAGCAGTTGAACGCCATCTCCCAAAAATCCTGCAGCGTGCTCAAGGCCCTCGGTCCGCAGATCCAGTGGGTCGAAAGCTACGTCACCGACGACAAGATCTACTGCGTCTACATCGCCCCGAACGAGGCGATGGTCCGGGAGCACGCGAAGCAAGGCGGCTTCCCCGCCAACAGCGTTGCGCAGATCCGCCGCATGATTGATCCGACGACCGCCGAGGGATGAAGGCGCTCCCGGCAGGAAGCGATAAGCAGTAAGCTTTAAGCTGAAAATCCGAAGAAAGCTTTTTGCTTTGGGCTTATAGCCTAAAGCTGGCGGCCATTCGGCCGCCCTACCCCTTCACTTCGCCCATCTTCTCGCCATCGAGGAGGTAGAGGCCTGTCAGGTAACCGTTCTCATACATCTCGCCGACGTGCAGCCGGCCCTCGAAGGTGATCGGGATGTCCATCAGCGGCTTCACGCCGGGCCCGACCATCTTGACGACCACCCACTCGTTGATCCGCGGCATGATGCCGTAGCAGCACATCATCGGATCCTTCACCAAAAGAAATTCCGTCACCAGGCCCTTGTCCATTTTTACCGGCAGCATGAAACCCGTCACGGCCACCTTCTGCAGGTCGAGCGCCTTGATTTTTTCCGGAATCTGGGCCGCGCCGGACGGCGGCTGGGCATTGGGCTTCGTGGGGTCGTAGTCCGGCGGCGTGAAGGTATACGACGCCAGCCGGTCGAACCCCACCGTCTCATAGTCTCCCGCCATGGGCGCATCCGCCGCGCGCAGCGCGAGCGCGCCGCCGCCGAGCAGCAGCAGGGTGAGCCGGAGTGAAATCTTCATGGCGCCAAACCTAGCCACGATGCGCCAAGCGTCAAAGACTTCCCGGTGGCTAATTTCCCACGAAACCGGCGCCGCCAACCGTGACGGCCCTGCCGTCACGACACCGGCGCGATGGTCTCGGCCACCGGCACCCGGTAGGCCTTGATGGCCGGCACGATGCCGCCGAGCACGCACAGCCCCACGAAGACCGCCGGGCCCCACCAGAAAACCGCATTCCATTTGAAAGGCTCCAGCAGGACACCCGTCTGCGCCTGGATCATCGACGCGACGAAGCCGGCGAGCACGGCGAAAACCGCGAAACCCAGCGCCGCACCGAGCCCGCCGATGGCGGCCGCCTCGCCCACCACCGCGCCGAACACCGTGCGGCGCCGTGCCCCGAGCGCGCGCAGAATCGCAATGTCGCGCTGCCGCGCGCTCATCGAGTTGTAGATGCTCACCAGCACCGAGCCCGACGCGACCACCGCCACGAGCCACGCGAGCAGCGTCAGCACCTGGTCGAGCCACGCGAATTTGTTGAACAGCTCCGCGACAATCGTGCCGATGGGATACGCCAGGGTCAGCCGGTTGCCCTGCTTGTTGATGCCGAGGTCGAGCATCATGCCCGCCGCCGGCGCGCGCAACTGGAGCAGCACGGCGCTCAACTCGGTCGCCGCGAGCGGATTGTGCCCCTTCATCGTCTGCACGCCTTCCAATGGAATCCAGACCACGCGGTCCACCGGCGTGTTCGTCGGCTCCAGCACGCCGACGACCGTATAAAGCTCCTCGTGCTGCTGCTTCGGGTCGAACGCGAGCCCATGGTAGGGCTTGAACGTGTCGCCGGTTTTCCAACCGAGCACCTTCGCGGCGTAGCTGCCGACCACCGCCTCCATTTTTCCGATCTCGAAAAATTTCCCGCCAAGCCCGACCGCGTAATGCCGGCCGGGCGCAAACTCCACGTCGGTGAACAGCGCCGGCACCGTGCCGACAATCCGCCACCCATAGAAATTGTCGCCGACCGCGATGGGGATGGCGGTCTTCACCGCCCGGTCGCGCTTGATCATCTCGTAGTCCGCCGCGGTGATGTTGCCCGGCGACGCCTCGAGATGGAAGATGGCGTTGAGCACGAGCTGCAGCTTGGAGCCGCGCGCCCCGAGCACGGCATCGAAGCCGGAATTGGTCGCGGCGAACACGGCCTGCGACTGCGTTTTCACCACCCACACCGTCAGCAGCAGCCCGGCGGCGAGCGCGATGCTGCCCGCGGTCACGAGCGTCGAGAGCGCGTGCTGCCGGAGCGAGCGGTGGATAAGATTAAAAAGCATGGGGATTTTACAGGAGAACGCAGAGGTCGCAGAGGAGATAGGTCTCACTCTTCGCCCAGCTGGATGTTTTTTCTTCTGTTATCTCTGCGGCCTCCTGTAAGAAATTATTTGATCAGGGTTCGGTTTAATTCCTCGAAGTCCTGCATATTCTCAAATCCGGCCAGAACCCCCTCGTCGTGGCTCACGAGCAGCAGCGCCGCGCCGGATTCGCGGCAGACCTCGCGGATGAGCTTCAGCGCCTCGCCGGCGTTGCGACGATCGAGATTGCCCGTCGGCTCGTCGGCGAGCACGAGCTTGGGCTGGTTGGCCAGCGCGCGGGCGACGGCCACGCGCTGTTGCTGGCCGGTCGAGAGCTGCCGCGGGTAGTGGCCGAGCTTGTCGCCCAGCCCGACGCGCTGCAGCAGCGCCGCGGCCCGGGCGGGCTCCACCCCGCGACCGAACGCCATGCCGAGCTCCACGTTCTCGAGCACCGTGTGGCCCTGGAGCAGGTTGAAGGTCTGGAAAATGTAGCCGATGGTCCCGGCGCGGAGCCGGTCGCGCTGCGCCTCGCCGAGCGCCGCCACGTCGCGGCCGTCGAGCCGGATGGAGCCGCCGTCGGGCGCAAGGATGCCAGCGATGAGATTGAGGAAAGTCGTCTTGCCCGAGCCGCTTTCGCCGCGCAGCGCCCGCTGCTCGCCAGCCGCCAGCGCGAACGCCGCCACGTCCACCACCCGGTGCGCCTCCCCTCCTCCCGGCCGGGCGTAGGTCTTGGTCAGGTTGGTGATTTCCAGCAGCGGCATGGGGGCGATATAAGGGACCTCGCAGCGAAGATTAATCCCCCTAACACGTCAACGGTTCCACCGGGTGCGGCGAGATTTAACTGGCTTCGCTCTGGGGCGTTTGGCAAGTTCCGCCCTCAAAAACCTCCTACCCCTCATGTTTAAAATCACCTCTTGGAAACAATTGGGCGCGCTCGTCCTGACCATGGCCGCGTCCGCCTCCCCCGCCTTCGCCAGCGAAAGCGACATCAAGATCCCTGACATCAAGCAGGTCTTGTTCTTCAACGGCGCGTTGAACGGCATGAACGTCATGATGATCGGCCTCGTCGTCTGCGCCCTCGCCGTCGTCTACGGCTGGATGCAATACCTCCAGACGAAGAACCTGCAGGTGCACAAGTCGATGTCCGACGTCTCCCAGATCATCTGGGAAACCTGCAAGACGTACCTCTTCCAACAGGGCAAGTTCCTCGCCGTGCTGTGGGTGCTCATCGCCGTGTGCATGACCTACTATTTCGGCGTGCTCTCGGAAAATTCCGCCGGCCACGTCGTCATCATCCTGCTCGCCTCGGTGCTCGGCATCCTCGGCAGCTACGGCGTCGCCTGGTTCGGCATCCGCATCAACACCGTGGCCAACTCCCGCGCGGCCTTCTCCGCCCTCAAGGGCAACCCGCTCGCCACCCTCCTCATCCCGCTCAAGTCCGGCATGAGCGTCGGCCTGCTCCTCGTCGCCACCGAGCTGTTCTTCATGATCTGCATCCTGGCGTTCCTCCCGCGGACCTCGCCGGCCCCTGCTTCATCGGCTTCGCCATCGGCGAGTCGCTCGGCGCCTCCGCCCTCCGCATCTGCGGCGGCATCTTCACCAAGATCGCCGACATCGGCGCCGACCTGATGAAGATCGTCTTCAACCTCCCCGAGGACGACCCGCGCAACCCCGGCGTTATCGCCGACTGCACCGGCGACAATGCCGGCGACTCCGTCGGGCCGACGGCTGACGGCTTCGAGACCTACGGCGTGACCGGCGTCGCGCTCATCGCCTTCCTCGCCCTCGCGCTCGCCGCCTCACCCATGCTCTGCGCCACGCTCATCGTGTGGCTCTTCGCCATGCGCATCCTGATGGTCCTCACCTCGCTCGGCAGCTACTGGGTGAACGACATCATCAGCAAGGCCGTCTGGGGCAACGCCAAGAACTTCAACCTCGAGCACCCGCTGACCAACCTCGTCTGGATCACCTCCCTCCTCAGCATCGGTGTCACCTACGTCGCCAGCTACCTGCTGCTCGCGCCGCTGCCCGGCCACGCCGGCCTCTGGTGGGTGCTCTCCACCATCATCTCGCTCGGCACCATCGCCGGCGCGCTCATCCCCGAGTTCACCAAGATCTTCACCTCCACCGAGAGCCGCCACGTCAATGAGGTCGTCACCTCCTCCAAGCAGGGCGGCGCCTCGCTCAACATCCTCAGCGGCCTCGTCGCGGGCAACTTCTCCGCGTTCTGGACCGGCCTCTGCATCCTGTCGCTGATGGCCGGCGCCTACTATTTCTCCGGCCACCCGACCGTGCAGGCCATGATGCCCGCGCAGTTTCTTTTCGCCGCGCCCATCTTCGCGTTCGGCCTCGTGGCCTTCGGCTTCCTCGGCATGGGCCCCGTCACCATCGCAGTCGACTCGTTCGGCCCCGTGACCGACAACGCCCAGTCCGTCTACGAGCTCTCGCAGATCGAGGGCAAGAAAGGCATCGCCCACGAGATCGAGAAGGACTTCGGCTTCAAGCCCGACTTCGAGGGCGCCAAGCACCAGCTCGAGAAGGGCGACGGCGCCGGCAACACCTTCAAGGCCACCGCCAAGCCCGTGCTCATTGGCACCGCGGTCGTCGGCGCCACCACGATGGTTTTCGGCATCATCATGATGCTGCAGGATCACTTCCAAAAACTTGACGCGAAGTTCAACGTCCTCGAGCGCCTCTCGCTCGTCCACCCCGAGGCCCTCATGGGCCTGCTCATGGGCGGCGCCGTCATCTACTGGTTCACCGGCGCGTCCACCCAGGCCGTCGTCACCGGCGCCTACCGCGCGGTCGTCTACATCAAGGAGAACATGAAGCTCGATGCCGCGACTGCGGCAACCGAGTCCTCGAAGGAGGTCGTGAAGATCTGCACGCAGTATGCGCAGAAGGGCATGATCAACATCTTCATCGTCATCTTCTGCTTCTCGCTCGCGCTCGCGTTCTTCGACCCGTTCTTCTTCATCGGCTACCTCGTCGGCCTCGCCTTCTTCGGCCTCTTCCAGGCCATCTTCATGGCCAACGCCGGCGGCGCGTGGGACAACGCCAAGAAGATCGTCGAGGTCGACCTCAAGATGAAGAACACCCCGCTGCACGCCGCCACCGTCGTCGGCGACACCGTGGGCGACCCGTTCAAGGACACCTCGTCCGTCTCGCTCAACCCGGTCATCAAGTTCACCACGCTCTTCGGCCTGCTCGCCGTGGAGATCGCGGTCAAGATGCCCGCCGGCACCAAGCTCTTCCTCGGCGCCGTCATCTTCCTTGTCGCCCTCGTGTTCGTGTATCGCAGCTTCTACGGCATGCGCATCCCGCTCAACCCGAAGGACGCCGACGTCGGCGGCCACCAGATGAAGAAAGGCTGACCTTCCGAGTTCTCCTCGCCTGAGGCGAACTCGTCTCGCCATAGCCCGGAGGGCGACGGCGGGTCCGACCGCGCGGGGCGCCAGCCCTCTACGCGGCCTTTTTGTTGGCCAGATTCTCCCTTGGCACAGCCCGCCTTAGGGCTATGTTAGTTGGCATGAAAGCACCAAGCACAGTTCACGAGGCCGCCGGAGGTCTCGTGGTCAGCGACCCGGGCATCCTTGGCGGCCAGCCGGTGTTTCGTGGCACCCGCCTGCCCGTGGCCACGCTGTTCGAGTATCTGGCTGACGGTCTCACCCTTGATTACTACCTTGAAACTTTTCCGTCCGTGACGCGTGAGCTGGCGGTGGCTGTTCTGCGTTACGGCCAGCTACGCATCGCGCAGGAACTGGTGGCATGAGGGTGCTGCTGGACGAGTGCGTGCCGGTCCAAATCCGCAACGCACTGGGTGGCCATGAGGTCACCACTGTTCAACAGATGGGTTGGAGTGGCATTGGCAATGGCGAGTTGCTCGCCTTGGCGGAGCAAGCCGGTTTCGGCCTGTTCATCGTCGCCGACAAGAACCTTCGTTATCAACAGAAGCTCGCCGGCCGCCGCATGGCCATTCTCGAACTCTGGACCAATCATCGTCCGACCCTGGAGAAGCATTTCGCACAAATCAGTACCGCAGCCGCCAAGCCTGCCCCCGGTGGCTACGTTGTGCTAGACGCCGGGTAAGTCTATCGTCAATTGTGCGGCCAGCCGCACAATTGGAACAGCCGTCTTCCCGCTGGGCCCGGGTAGTTCTCTCTTGATCCTTTTCCCAGTCGGATCGATCCGATCAACGCGTGCCGTCCAAAAAGACCAAGTCCAAGCCTCACCTTATAGGGCGGGGTCGCCGCACCCCGCCTAAACCTCGCACCTTACGCCTCTCGCGCGGCGAGTATCCCGACTTCGATCAGACCTTCCATCCTGAAGACGGCATTGTCCGCGAGGGACCGGAAGTTCTCCAGCCCAGCAAGCTCGCCTACCGCGACGACGCCCGCGGGCTCTACCTCTACCACGGCGACTGCCTTGAGGTCATGGACACCCTGCACGCCAAGCATCCTGATGGCGTGTTCGACATGATCTTCGCTGACCCGCCTTACTTCCTTTCCAACGGTGGCATCACCTGCCACGCCGGCAAGATGGTGAAGGTGGACAAGGGCGATTGGGATAAATCCCGCGGCCCCGAGCTCAACCACGAATTCAATACCGAGTGGCTCAAACGCTGCCAGGCTCTCCTCAAACCCAACGGCACGATGTGGGTCAGTGGCACGCACCACGTCATTTTCTCCGTCGGCTACGCCATGCAACAGCTCGGCATGAAGATGCTGAACCAGGTCACATGGCAGAAACCCAACCCACCGCCCAACCTCGCTTGCCGCTACTTCACTCATTCCACCGAGACAGTGCTCTGGGCTGCCAAGAATGAAAAGAGCAAGCATCGCTTCAACTATGGCGCCATGAAGCGAATCAATGGAGACAAACAGATGAAGGACGTGTGGACCTTCACCACGCCCAAGCCCAATGAGAAGGCCTTCGGCAAACACCCAACGCAAAAGCCACTCGCTTTGGTTGATCGCATTATTCTTTCATCCACCAATCGCGGTGACTTTGTCCTCGACTCCTTTTGTGGGAGTGGAACCACTGCTGTCTCATGCGCCATGCTCGCCCGGCACTTCGTCGGCATCGAACGCGACTCCGTTTATCTTGAGCTGAGTATACGCCGACTCGACAGCGCAACGTTCAATCTAGCCGCACGCGTGCAGGTTTTCGTTCAAAGCCAGAATGATCTTGAATTGTCCCCCGAACGGATCGATCCGATCTTGGCAATGCCCACCGAGGGGACACCACCAACCGACCGTATCTTTCACGAAACCAAGTTCGTGTTCCTCTCCTGCGCACAGGTGCAGCAAGCGAGTGTCGTGCATACAACGGTCAACGTCACCATGCAGGAAGCCTGGGCCCACGCCCCCGACGGCAAGAAACGTGAGACGACTCATATCGTCCGCTGTGAAACGGAGATTCTCCGAATTAAATCCCATTGAAGAGCCAGATCTGCGCTGATCTATTCAGCGCATATGGACCTGCAGCTTCCGACGCATCATGGCGTAGGTTACAAGAGTGCCTCGCAACTCGCACGTCGTATTACTGAACCCTGGGGAGCCGACTATCTCTATTGCTGTGCTTGCTCCAGCGACTGTCTCACCCCCGAGAAGACTAATGCGCAGGTCAACGACTTTCTCTGCCCCAAGTGCGTGGAGCGCTATCAACTCAAGAGCCATAGTAAGAAACTGGGCGGCGGAATTCTCGGCTCAAACTACCAGAAGATGCTGGATGCTGTCCTCGGCAACAAGACGCCGAACTTTTTCCTCCTACATTACCAGCTGCCCGAGTGGATGGTGCGAAATCTTCTGCTCATCCCGCGCTTCGCTATTTCACCGTCTGTTATCATCAAAAGGAAACCTTTGTCCGCAACTGCTGCTCGCAGCAAATGGACCGGCTATGTGCTGAACGTCCGACTGATTCCCGCTTCTGCTAAGATTCCTCTTATCGTCGAAGGCTCGGAAGTAAACCGGCGCGATGTTCGCGAGCAATATTCCCGCATCGCCCGTCTCCAAGCATTAAAGCCCGAGCAACGCGGCTGGACACTCGATGTGCTGCGGTGCGTAGAATCACTTCCAAATAAAACTTTCTCAAACGAAGATATCTATGCTTTCGAGACCGACCTCGCGAAACTCCACCCCGGCAACCGGCATATCAAAGAAAAGATTCGCCAACAGCTTCAAGTCCTCCGCGATCGCGGCTTGCTGAAGCAGCCCAGGCCCGGCACCTGGCAGCGCATCTGACCTTCACGGCTTCTTCAGCCTGGCATGGAACCCCATCTCCTTGCGCGGCGGCTCGGGCGGCGGCTGCAGCAACGGCTTCAGCTTGTCCCACAGGGTGCGCAGCGCGGCGTTGTGCTGGAACAGGGTTTTGTCAATCTCGGCGAGCCGCCGGAGAATTATCGCACTGCCCGCCAGCTCCTCCCGCATCCGCACGAAGGCCCGAATGACGAACAGGCTCATTTGCACCGCACGCGGACTGTTAAGCACGGCGGCCGCCATCAATGCTCCGTGTTCGGTGAAGGCCCATGGCCGGGTGCGCCGTCCACCCCGGCCCGGCTTTGATATCGCAATTTGCGATGCCAAATTGGCGGCCTCTTCCTCATCGAGCTGAAATCGAAAATCCTCCGGAAACTTGTCCGCGTTACGCTTCACCGCCTCGTTAAAACGAAAAGTCGGCACATCATAAAGGCGAGCCAGGTCGGCATCGAGAATCACGCGCTGACCGCGGAAGGTGTAAATGCGACCGGATAATGGATCAGAAGTTGACTGGCTCATGGGCGGAACGGCTTTCACCGCAGACGGCGGCGTGCGTCGGCCCGGGCGGAAATAAAGCGGGCGCATCGTTCTGCGCCAAGGGCAAAGTGCGCAATCCATCCGTGTTTATCCGTGCCATCCGTAGCCAAAACCTGTTTCATTCGCCTTCAATCAGACTATGAAATCAAACCTCTCTCCCGCCTGGCTCATCGCCGCCGGCTGTCTCCTGTTCACCGGCTGCAACTACGAAGTCCCGCTCACCGCCAAGCCGACGCACCAGATTGACGCCCGCCTCCTCGGCGACTGGGTCGCCATGGACCCGGACGCCAAGAAGGAAGAAATCATGAGCGTGCGGAAGTTCGATGACACCACCTACGCCGTCGCGCTCGACAACGACATCTACCGCGTCTTCCACTCGGACTTCGCCGGCGTCGCCTTTGTCAGCGCGCAGGACCTCAACTCCGACGAGCGCAAATACTGCTACTACCGCTGGTCGCTCTCGGCCGACGGCCGGCAGCTCACGCTGCAAGGCGTCAGCACCAAGCTCGTCCCGGAGAAAACGATGCCGGCGGCCGCCATCCAGAAATTGATCAAGGACAACCTCGCAAACCCCGCCCTGTTCGAGAAAGAGCTCCGCTACACCCGGAAGAAACCGAAGTAATTCTGGTTTATCTCACAGGAGCCAACGGAGTTTTTGCCACGAAAAGTCACAAAAGGGGTCCGGCCTGCCGGTGAGAATCTTCCGTGCGCCCATAGGCGCCTTGTAAGCTTCATTCACCATACGATGTTTTTGTGCCTCTTTGTGGCCAACCCTGCCTGGGCATTGCCCCACTCTTCGTGCCTTCGTGGTTAATCAAGTCTTCATCGCCGGCGGTTCGCGCTCCTCGCCCAGCTCGATGAGCTCGAAGGTGGTGCACGCGGGATGCGACCCGAGCCCACTCTCCGCCTTCACCTTGGCGATGAAGCCCGAGACGCGGTCGTTCCAGCCGAACTTGCGCGAGCACTCGTTCCAGACGAAGGCCTGCCCGCGGGTGGGTCGCAGCCCGCGGGTAAAAATCCACTCGGTGATTTCCACGTCCGTCCCGCCTTCCTGCACCCGGGCCTCGACGTCCTCGAACTTCACGTTGAGGAAGCCGCAGAGCAGGCCGTCGAGCCCGATGGAGAGGCCGTAGTTGCGGTGATAGTCCTCCGGGAGTTTGCCGGCCTGCTGCAGGCGGATCTTGTCGAGCATCCGGCCGAGGTGGTGCAGGCCGCCGGCGGTCTTGTCGTAAGGCGAGCGGAAATTTTCCACGCGGGGCATGGGCGCAGTTTTGCACAGGGGGAAAGGGAGGCAAGGCACCATTGGTTCACTCGATACCCCGCATCAGGTTTATCGATTAACGGTCGGACCGGCGAATCCGGTATCCTCGGCGGCATGATTATCGCCGTGCTCGTCCTGGCCCTCCTCGTCGTCCTCGTCGGCACCGAATCCGCCGAGATCCGAGAAACGCCCCCGGTCCCGCCCATGAAAGCCGAGCCCTGCCTGCCCCGCATCATCGCGCTGGCCATCCTCGCGGTGATTGTCCTCCTCGCCTTCACCGGCTGCGTTTCGAGCCGATACAAGGAGGCCGGAAAAAGCACCCCGCCGCCCCGGTTGCTCAATGTCGCCTTTGCCCCTGCGCCGCTCGAGGCGGCGCTCAGCACCCTCATCACTTACAACGGGCCGGGCGCATGGAAGCGCGACGCGTTCTGGGACGAATATGTCGTCACGCTCCACAATCCCGGCAGCGAACCGCTCACTGTTTCCAGCGCGGGCCTGGTGGATTTTGTCGGTGCCGGCCGGGCCGCCGGCACTGAGCCGTGGGCGTTGGAAAAGCAGAGCAAGACCCTGGAGCGGCAATACAAGGATGCCGGC
>DATFUQ010000054.1:0-40334 GCA_035260745.1 Lacunisphaera sp.
GGACTTCGCCCTCGTGCTCCGGCAAAGCCTGACCCACGGCCGGCGCACCGCCATCTGGAGCAGCATCGGCGTCGGCTGCGGCATATCCATTCACATCGTCTACTGTCTGCTTGGCCTTGGCTTCGTGCTGAAAAACTCCGCCACCGCCTTCGTGGTCGTCAAATACCTCGGCGCGGCCTACCTAGCCTACGTTGGTTTGCTGGCGTTGCAAACCAAGCCCCGCACCGGCGACCTCGACCTGGCCTCCAGTGTCGCGGCCCCCACCAGCCGGGCGGCGTGGACCACCGGCTTCCTCGTCAATGTGCTGAATCCCAAGGCCGCCCTCTTTTTCATCTCCCTCTTTCCTCTGGCGGTCAGCGTCACGACCCCAAAGCTCATCCAGGCCGGCTACGGCCTGTGGATGACGCTGGCGACGATGGCGTGGTTCAGCTTCGTGGCGGTCGTGTTCACCAAGTCCGAGGTGCGGAACAAATTCCTCCGCCACGGCCACTGGATCGATCGCGCCCTGGGTGTGGTCTTCCTCGCCTTCGCCGTGAGCCTGGTGTTCGCGACGCTGCGGTGATTCGCCGCACGGCGAGGTCGTCATGCCTCAAGGTGGAGCGCGGGCAACCCCGCTCGCGGGTAGGGGCCGTTGTCCTCAACGGTCCTCGGACGGTTGAAGGCAACCGTCCCTACCTTTTCTTCACGGACACTTTCTTGGCCGAGGTCACCGCCTGGCCGGTCCCGAGGTCCACGATCCAGAAATCGCAATAGCTGTTCTGTCCGAAAATCTTCGCGTCGCTCGCAAACTTCACTTCGTAGCTCGCGCCGGCTTTCGCGGTCAGCTCCAGATCCGTGCGCGCGAAAAAATTGCCGCGATTGAACTCGACCGTCAGCGTGTTGGTGCCGGCCGAGATCTCAACCAGCGTGTTCCAGCCGGCGCGACCCGCTGCCACCGGCAGACCGTTGACCGCTACGACAAACGCCGTGAAGTTGTCGAACAACGCACTCGATTCCTCGGAGCCTTTTAGCCTGGCCGTTCCCACGACCACCGGGTGCGAGGGTGCGGCGGCCGGCGCGGAAATATTCGCCGAGATTTTCGACACTGTTTCGCAACCCGAAAACAGGACGGCGAGGGCGCAGCAGACCGGGAGAATGATTCTTTTCACCATGGCGGAATAATTCCTGGACCAGCCAAACTCATGAACGCGCGCTTGGCAAGCCGGCGGGGAAGGGCGGGGTGCTCGCCGCGATGGTGGACTGGGCGGCAAGCAGCATCGCGCTGAGCTCCGTGGCGCAACGGGCGAACTGGCTGTAGACGCTGTGCTCCAGCGGCGTGGCGCCCGCGGCATTCGGCGCGGGCAGGGCGAGCTGGTCGAGCGCATGACGCAGGGCCCGAATGCGATCCGCATCGGCCTGCTCGGTCTCGGTGACGATAGCCAGGGCCTCCAGGGTTTCGGTGCCCACTTCAACAAACCTGGCCAGTTCGGGGCGGCTGAGGGGCGCGCCGGGGGCCAGGTGCAAGGCCACCACGGTGAGCGCGCGGGTGAGGCGCTGGTTGCCGTTGGCAAGGGCGGCGGCCTCCTCGAGTCCGGCCTGCTGGTTCTTCGGGTCGCCCGACATGCGTTGCAGCGAGGCGAAGATCACGCTGTTGGCCACCTCCGCGGCGCGCTTGGCGGCGATGACGCCCGCATCGTAGCCGCTGCCGGAGGCGAGATGATCGCCGAGCACGCGCAGAAAATCGCGGTTGGCGCGCAAGGCCCGGGCGAGGATGGCGGGGAAACGCTGGCGTTCCCACACCGGCCAGAACAGCTGGGCGGCGAGCAGCGCCAGCAGGCCGCCGGCGGCGGTGGCGGCCAGCCGCTCGACCGTGAAGGCAATGGTCACCTTGGTGGCAGCCTCGGTAATCAGCACCACGAAGAGTGTGATGAAGAAAACCGCGATGGTGTAGTTGCGCTTCAGCCAGAATGCGAAACCGAACATGGTGACCGCCATCGCCGCCAGCAGCACCGCCGGCGGCAGCGTCAGCCAGAGCAGCAGACTGGCGAACAGACTCCCGGCGAAAGTGCCGAGCACGCGCTGTCCGGCGCGCAGCCGTGTGGCGCCGTATTCGGGCTGCAGCACGACCAGGGCGGTCAGCGGCAGCCAGTAGCCGCGCTCGATGTCGCAATAGATGAACACGGCCACGCCGATCAGGAACACGACGGTGGCGCGGGCGATGAAGCGCACCAGTGCGGCGTCGGGCCTCCATTCCAAATTGAGGGCCGAGGCCAGCGGGCGGAGCGTCCAGGTCTGCAGGTCGAAAAGCTCGAGGGAGAACGCGGTGTGCTCGTCCGCCCGCTCGATGGTGGCGCGCAGGGCCTGCTCGGTGGCGGGGAGCAGCGCGGCAATTTGTTTGAGGATGAAGGTCAGTTGCGCGCCGTCGGCGGCCGAGTGCGTTTGGGTGAGCACGCGGTCCTGCAGGGCCTGCAGCAGGTTGCCCAGCCGGCGCAGGCGCACTTCGCAGGCCGCGAGATGGGACGGCTGGCGCGAGACGACCGTGAGAGCGATGGTGCGGGTCGTGTTGGTCAACGAAGTCAGCACCGGCGCAAAGCTCGGTTCCAAGGCCGCGAAGTCGGGGCGCTCCATCAGAGTCTCGAGCGAGGTGTTGAAGCCCATGAAGCGTGTCGCGAGCCGTGCGGCGGCCATGTTGAGTTCCTCGAGCCGGCGCAAGTAGGGGCGCGGCCGGCCGGTCTGCGCGGCAGCGAGCAGCGCCGTGGCGTGGTCGAGTGCCGTGCGCAGGGCGGCCTGGCGCTCGGCAATCAGCCGGTGGCGTTCGGCAGCCACCGGATTAGCGTAGGGGGCCATGGCGGCCATCAGGTCGGATAAAGCGAGCCAGCTGTCGGCGACGGAGCGGCGCAGCGGATGCTGGGCGCGGAACGGCCACAGCGATACCTGCACCAGCACGCCCCACACGCCGCCCGCCAGCGCGGCGAGAAAATGCCGGTCGGCCTGGGCGGCGCCGTCCGGGTGGGCGAGGGCGATGAGGAAAAGCAGGGCCGAGGCGGTCGAGAGGGACGGACCGTATTCCGCGCTGAGGTGGCGCCACAAGCCGCTGGCGAGCATAATGAGCACGACGGCGCCGAGGGCGATCCCCAGCTGGCCGGCCGTGATGCTGCCGAGCCAGGTTGCGCCGGCCAGCACGGCCGCCATCACCAGGAGGAGGCTGAGCCGCAGCGGGTAGGAGCCGCGGATGTCCACCAGCGCGATGTTCTGTGCCGCGATGGCGGCGAAGGAAATCTCGAAGGGCAGGTGCCACCAATGTGCCGCCAGCATCGGGCCCATGAAACCCACCGTGCAGCGCAGCGCCCGGCTCAGGTCGGGCTGCAGCCGCTTCCGCTCGATGGCCTCGCGCATCCGCGCGACGAGTTCGTTCATGGCCCCCGCATTGTTGCGATGCGCGGCCCGGCGTCACGCGTTTTGCGCGGGGTCAGGCCGGCGCTGCTGCGGGCGCACGGCCCCGCCGATCCAGCATGAGGCAGAGCAGGCTGCCGGCGTAGGCGGCGATCACCAGGAATGTAAGATGGTGGCTTCCCACGACCATGCCGAGATATTCGGAGAAGCCGCCGACCATGGCTCCGATCAAATTTGCCCCGAACAGCGCGGAGGGATTCGCGGACTCCCGGAATCCCGTGGAAAAAATCAGGCCGGCGAAAAAAACCGGGAGCGGCACGGCGAAGAGCGTCCACAGGAAGCGTCCCGTGAAACCGAAGGCAAGAATCTGCTCACGTGGCACCACACAGAGCAAGGCCAGTGCCCCGAACAGGGGCACGTAGAACCAGAATGAGAAGCGCGACACGCGGCCGGCAACGACATTGGACGCAAGCACCATCAGCAGGACGCCCGTGACCACGAGCAGCGTTACCAGCCAGGTGGCGCCGAAATAAAGCGAACAGTCGGTGATGCTCTTCGTCTCGAGCAGGAGAAAGCCCATGCCGAGCAGGGCGAAATGGGCGTCGCTGCGGCCGAACGAGCGTCCGCGCAGCGTGCCGACCACCAGCAGGGAAAGGGCGAGCAGCCCGCCGATCACGACCAGATAGTCGGTCGGAACGGTCTTGCGCGCGAGGTAAAGGAAGGGCCAGTCGTCGGTGGCGGGATCGACCTTCGGCATCCCGGGCATCATGGCGAGCTCAAGGCCGTTGATGGTCGGCGGCGGCGGAGTTGAGAGCTGGCCCCGTGGCACGCAGAACACCACATGCCCCGGGCCCACGTAGAACACGGGGATGCGGCCGGTGGCTTCCACCACCATGCGGTATAGCTTCAGCAGCACGAAGTGCTGGCCGTAGCCAAAGGAGAGGGTAAGGATGCCCTGGTCGTTCAGCAGCCCGTAGGCGGCGCGGATGCTCTCGACCGTGTAGACGAATCCGTCCAGCCGCAGGTTGCTCATGGAACTGAACAGGGCCTGCGAATCGAGGTAACCGAACGTGACCAGGTCATAGCCCGGCTTCGCCTTGGAAATGAAGGAGCGGGCGTCATCGACATGCAGATGGACGCGCGGATCGTCGTAGGGGGCATCGGCATTGAAGCGGCGCGAGATGGCCGCGACGACCGGGTCGATCTCCACCGCATCGATATAGGTGGCCCCAGCCGCCAGGGCGCCCTGTACGTCCGCCCCGCCGCCGGCACCCACGACCAGGACCCGCTGGCGCGGGCCGCCCAAGATGTAGGGGACGCGATATTGCGCGCGCTGCTTCGCGGCCAGCTCCGCGGCGGGCGAACCCGGGGTATAGCGTGCGGGATTCTGCGAGGCGTCGATGTGGTAGAAATCCTGGTTGACGCTGACCACATAGATGGGCGGATCGCGCATGGTGGCCAAGGCAGGCGGGGCGGACGTCAAGGCTTGGTGCGTCGCCAAGTCGCGCACCACGATATGGTAATAGGGCGACCAGAGCGTGGCGCGGTCGTTGGCGGCAAACATGCCGAACAACACCAGGGCGAACACCGGGACGATCCAGGCCCAGCGCCGCCAGGGTGCCAGGCTCAGGTAGAGCAGCATAACACCCGCCATGCCTGGCACCGGGGAGAAATGGAGCAGCGAGAAAAGACCGAAGCACAGCGTGCCGCACAGGCTGCCCCCGAGATCCCACGCGTAGGCGGTCAGGCGCGGCAGGGCGCCGAAGAGCGCGCCCATCTGCTGCCCCACCGGGACAAAAACCAGGGCATTCACGACAAAGAGCCCGAACAGGATGGCGTAGTTCGTCAGCTGCAGATCCGTCGCGCCAAAGCGCATCTCCGCGCCACTAGAGCCGAGGGCCAGCTGGCGGCACAGCAGCAATGTGCCGATGTAGACGGTCAGCAGGACCGGAAACCAGCCGAAGAGGCGCCACTTCCGACCGCTGGCCATCGCGCCGATCCCGAGCCCGAGAAACGAACTCAACAGCATCAGGTTGGCGTAATAGGCGACCAGCCGCACGACGGACGGCACCCACCGGATCACCATCAATTCGAGGAACAGGGCGGTGAACGACAGGATGAACATCTGCCACTTGAGCGGTATTTTTTCCGATGGGTTCATGATGGAATCAAACGCCTGGCCCAGTTCGGCGTGGCGCTTTTCTCGGGCCCCCCGGAACGAAAGCAACATTTTTCAGACGATCACCGTCCGGGCACCTTTGTGTTTCAGGCGAACACTCCCCCGCCGAGGAGTTTCTCGCCGGCGTAGAGCGCCAGAATCTGGCCGGAAGCGAGCGCGCGTTGGGGGGATTCGAATTTGATGGAGGCAGTTTTGCCGGCGCCGGGCGTGAACTCACAGAACACGCGGGGGTCGCGGTAGCGGACACGACACTCAATGCGCTGTGTCGTCGCAATCGGTTCGCCGATGAAGCTGAGGCTATGCACGCGGCTTTCACTGGTCCACAAACCGGGGGCGTCGGGGCCGTCGAAGGCGACGAGCAACGCGTGGTCGCTTGCGCGCTTGCCGGTGACGACATACGCCTTGTCGTCGGTGTTCGACGGGATGCGGATGCCGCGGCGCTGGCCGATGGTGTAATAGTGCAGCCCGCGGTGTTCGCCGATGATCTTGCCGTCGGTGGCACGGACGATCGGTCCCGGGTGATCCGGCACGTAGGTTTTCAGAAAGTCGGCCATCTTCACCTCGCCAATAAAGCAGATGCCCTGGCTGTCCTTCTTCTGCGCCGTGGGCAGTTTCGCATCGGCGGCGAGCCCGCGCAGCTCGGGCTTTTTCAAGTGGCCGATGGGAAAGCGCGCGGCACGGAGTTGTTGCTGCGAAAGCAAAGCGAGAAAGTAGGACTGGTCCTTGTTCTTGTCGGCGCCTTCGAGCAGGGAATAGATGGAACACGTTGCCTCCAACGCGCTTTCCTCAGTTAGCGCGTTGGGGGCAACGCACTCCACCACGTGTCTGGCGTAGTGTCCGGTGGCGACAGCCGAAAAACCCTCGGCCTGCGCATACTTGGCAAAGACACCGAATTTCATTTCGCGATTGCACATGACGTCGGGATTGTGCGTGAGACCGCGCTGGTAGCCGTCGAGCAGATAGTCCACGACCAGCCGGCGGTAGTCCTGCATCAGGTTGACGACCCGGAACTCGATGCCGATCTTCTCCGTCACGGCGCGGGCGTCGTCGATGTCCTGCCTCCACGGGCAGTGGCCGATGACATTGTCCTCGTTGATCCAGTTCTTCATGTAGGCGCCGACGACGGCGCAGCCCTGCTGCTTGAGCAGGAGGGCGGCGACAGAGCTGTCGACGCCGCCGGACATGGCGACGAGGATGCGTTCGGGTGGCATGAGGGAAGACATTATTGTTCAGCGTTCATTGTCCAATGTTCATTTGTCATTTGAATGCGCCCATGCCCGTCCAATGAAAATTGAACGCTGAGCGATGAACATTGAACAATCCTCCGCTCTCCCTGCTTGCGGTGGCGCGGCAAGTGCTGGAAGGTGGTGCCGCCCTTGAACACCCGCGCACCATTCAACGTAGACCAATCCCAACGCATCGCCCGGGCGTGGCTGATGTCCGCCTCCACCGGCATCATCGAGCTGGACGCCGACTGGACGGGCGCCTCGCTGCCGTTGCTGGCGCCGGGCGACAAGGCCTTCGCCTTCACCGACCTCAGCCCGGCGGCGCCGTCGCTCTACGCGGACGAGGCGGCCTATTATGTGGATGACGCCGGCGCGCTGGTCTTCGTGCTCGACCCGGCGGAGCACAGCTGGGTGGACTTCGGCTCGATGCCGGTCTACGTGGCGGGCGATTTCAACGGCTGGGAAAAGGCCGTGGGCGTGGCCGAGTGGTGCCTGGAACCGGGCGAGCTCAACGGCCGCGCCGTCTGGCTGCTACGCAAGCCCGCCGCGCCGCTGCTCACCGAGCCGCCGCAGCAGTTCAAGTTCGTCACGGGTGACAACCGCTGGATCGACCTGCCGCGCGACGCGACGAATCTCGTGGCCGACGGCAAGGGGCACTTCAACCGCGCCATCCTCCGCTTTCGTACCGGGCGCAATCTGTTCCAGTTCACCACCACGGCGCCGGTGCTGCTCAACCAGACCTACTCGGTCGTCCACGTGCGCGACGGCCGCGAGGCGACGAAGACGCGGGTGCGGCTGGGGAAATTCTTCCATGAAATGCGCAGCGGCCTGCCGCTCGGCGCCATCGTGCAGCACGGGGAGACGACCTTCCGGCTGTTCGCCCCGCGCGCGAAGCACGTGCGGCTGTTCGTGTGCGAGAAGCTGGAGGAGCAGGCATCGGCCTTCGGCTACGAACTGGACCGTCGCGAGGAGGACGGCGGCTGGCAGGGCGTGTGGGAGGCGCACCTCGACAGCGACATGCACGGCTGGTATTACTGGTATTCCGTCAGCGGCCCGCACGATGTGTTCGGGCATTTCCATCCCGGCCAGAAGGTGCTCGACCCCTACGCGCAGGCTGCGGTCGGCCGCGAGGGCCCGGGCATCGTGCTCGACCCGGCGTGGGTGGGATCGGCCGACCGCTCCTTCAGCACACCGGCGTGGCAGGACTTCGTCATGGCCGAGGCGCATGTGCGCGACCTCGCGGCGCACGCGCCGATCACGCTCAGCCCGGAGGAGCGGCTGGGTTTCACCGGCCTGACGAAATGGGTGGAGAGTCCGGATTTTTACCTGAAAAAACTCGGCGTGAACTGCGTCGAACTGCAGCCGGTGCACGAATTCGACAACAAGACCCGCGAGGAATACCACTGGGGCTACATGACGGCGAATTTCTTCGCGCCGGCCAGCACCTACGGGCTGGATGCGGCGAAGGGCTCGCAAGTGAAGGAGCTGCAGGAGCTGGTGGCGGCGTTCCACCGGCAGGGCATGGCGGTCGTCATCGACGTCGTCTACAATCACGTCGGCGAGCCGGCGCACCTGCTGTTCATCGACAAGCTCTATTACTTCGAGCTGGACGACGACGGCGCGCTGGCGAACTGGAGCGGCGTCGGCAATGACCTGCGCTGCCGTTCCGCGATGGCGAGGCGGCTGATCATCGACAGCCTCCTCCGCCTCATCGAGGTCTACGGCGTGGACGGCTTCCGGTTCGACCTGGCGGAGCTCATCGGCGTGGACGTGCTGCGCGAGATCGAGGCGGCGGTGAAAAAGGTGAAGTCCGACGTGATCCTCATCGCCGAGCCGTGGAGCTTCCGCGGGCACATCGCCGCGGCGCTGCGGCCGACCGGCTACGCGTCGTGGAACGACGGCTATCGCAACTTCCTCCGCGACTACGTGCGCGGCAACGGCGCGGCGGACAAACTGGAGTATTACCTGAAGGGCTCGCCGTGGCACTTTGCCTACTGGCCGGCGCAGACGGTCAACTACACGGAGTCGCACGACGACCGCACCTGGCTCGACATGATCACGGAGAACGGCGCAAACAATGGCTTCCACCCGACGCAGAACGACCGGCAGCGCACGCACCTGATGGCAGCCATCCTGCTCGCCTCGGTCGGCATCCCGCTCCTCGCCGAGGGCCAGGATTTCCTGCGCTCGAAATACGGCGTGAACAACTCCTACCAGCGCGGCGACCTCAATGCCCTCGATTACCACCGCCTCGCGCGCTACCCGGCGACGCACGCGTATTTCGCCGGCTGGATCGCGTTCCGGCTCTCGCCGCGCGGCCGGCTGCTGCGGCTGTGGTCGCGGCCGAGCGAGGGATTTTTCCAGTGCTTCGCCAAACCCGGCGCGCCGGGGCTGGTCGCCATCTACAATGCCGACGGCAGCCAGGGCCAGTTCCGGCTGATGTTCGCCGTCAACCCGCACCCGGATGACGCGACCATCCCGATCGGCGAGTTCGGCGAATGGGATTGGGAACTGATTGCCGACCACGAGTGCTTTTATGAGAACGGCCGGCGTCCTCCGGGTCAGGTGGTGGCGCCCGACCTTTTCATCCCGGGGCTGGGCTGCAGCTTGTGGCAGACGGAGCGGTGATTGCCTTGGGGTAGGGCCGTGGGTTTTGAGCGGCGCGACCAGCGGTCGCGCCCTACCACTGTGCTGTCGTGCGATAAGACCCGCTGAACAATATGGCACTCATCTCTCTTGCCAAGGCATGAGGCCTGCTTTTCATTGCCGGCGATTGCCCGCATTTCCCGCGGGCTGATCCCAACCCACCACCAACATGGCTGTCAAAGTAGCAATCAATGGTTTCGGCCGCATCGGCCGCCTCGTTTTCCGCGCGCTGGTCGAGCAGGGCCTGCTCGGCACCTCCCTCGATGTCGTCGCCGTCGGCGACATCGTGCCCGCCGACAACCTGGCTTACTTGCTCAAATACGACTCCACCCAGGGCCGTTTCAACGGCACGGTGTCGTCCAAAAAGTCCGCACCGGACAAGGCCGAGGACGATGTGCTGGTGGTCAACGGCAAGGACATCCATGTCGTCAGCGCCAAGTCGCCCGCCGAGCTGCCGTGGGCGAAGTACGGCGTGCAGCTCGTGATCGAGTCCACCGGCCTGTTCACCGAGGCCGAGAAGGCGAAGGGGCACATCACCGCCGGCGCCAAGAAGGTCATCATCTCCGCCCCGGCCAAGGGCGAGGACATCACCATCGTGCTCGGCGTGAACGACGACAAGCTGGACCTCGCCAAACACAGCATCATTTCCAACGCCTCCTGCACCACGAACTGCCTCGCGCCGCTCGTGCATGTGCTCCTGAAGGAAGGCTTCGGCATCGAGGAGGGCCTGATGACGACCATTCACTCCTATACCGCCACGCAGAAGACCGTGGACGGCCCGTCCAAGAAGGACTGGAAGGGCGGCCGCTCCGCCGCGATCAACATCATTCCCGCCAGCACCGGCGCCGCGAGAGCCACCGCCCTCGTATGCCCCGAGGTTAAGGGCAAGCTCACCGGCATGTCCTTCCGGGTGCCGACCCCGACCGTCTCGGTCGTCGACCTCACCGTGAAGACCGTGAAGGCGACCTCCTACAAGGAGATCTGCGACGCGATGAAGCGCGCCAGCGAGACCTACCTGAAGGGCATCCTCGAATACACGTCCGATGAGGTCGTCTCGTCCGACTTTATCCACTGCAAGTCGTCGTCCATCTTCGACGCCGGCTCGGGCATCGAGCTCAACCCGAAGTTCTTCAAGCTGGTGAGCTGGTATGACAACGAATGGGGCTATTCCAACCGCGTCGTCGAGCTGACCCGGAAGATCGCGGCCAAGCTCTGAAAAATACTCAATCCTTCACCACGAAGGACGCGAAGCTCACGAAGCCGGAACCACCAGTTTCTCTTCGTGCCCTTCGTGTCTTCGTGGTGATTCTGTTTTATGCCCAAATTTAAATCCATCCGCGACCTCGACCTGGCCGGCAAGCGCGTGCTCATGCGCGTGGACTTCAACGTCCCGCAGGACAAGGCCACCGGCGCCATCACCAACAACCAGCGCATCGTCGCCGCGCTGCCCACGATCAACTACGCCCTGGAGAAAGGCGCGGCGGTCGTGCTGATGTCGCACCTCGGCCGGCCCGACGGCCAGAAGATCGCCAAATTCTCGCTCAAGCCCATCGCGGTGGAGCTCGAGAAGCTGCTCGGCCGGAAGGTGACTTTCGCGGAGGATTGCATCGGCCTCCGTGTGGAAGAGCAGGCCAAGGCGCTCAAGCCGGGCCACGTGCTGCTGCTGGAGAACCTACGCTTCCACATCGAGGAGGAGGGCAAGGTGAAGCTGGAGGACGGTTCCTCGAAGAAAGCCGACGCGGCCGCGGTGGCCGCGTTCCGCGAATCGCTTTCCAAGCTCGGCGATGTGTTCGTCAACGACGCCTTCGGCACGGCGCATCGTGCACACTCGTCGATGGTCGGCATCAATCTCAAGGAGAAGGCCGCCGGCTTCCTGATGGAAGCCGAGCTGAAGGCCTTCGCGGCGGTGCTCGACCATCCACAGCGGCCACTGCTCGCCATCCTCGGCGGCGCGAAGATCGCCGACAAGATCCCGCTCATCAAAAACCTGATCGAGAAGGCTGACGAGATCATCATCGGCGGCGGCATGGCGTTCACTTTCAAGAAGGTCACCCAGAGCATGGAGATCGGCACCAGCCTCTTCGACGCCGAGGGCGCGAAGCTCGTGCCCGAACTGGTGGCGAAGGCCAAGGCCCGTGGGGTGAAGCTGATTCTGCCGGTGGATTACCTCTGCGCCGACAAGTTTGACGCCAACGCCAACACGCAGACCGCGACCGATGTCACCGGCATTCCCGCCGGCTGGATGGGCCTGGATGCGGGGCCGAAGTCGATCGAGCTCTATGCGGCCGCGATCGGCCGCGCGAAGACCATCATCTGGAACGGCCCGTCCGGCGTGTTCGAGTTCGATAAATTCGCCGGTTCCACCAAGGCCATGGCCGCGGCTATCGCCGCGGCGACGGCCCGGGGGGCCACGACAGTCGTGGGCGGCGGTGACACCGCGACGGCGGCGAAGAAATTCAAGGTGGCCGACAAGGTCACGCATTGCTCCACCGGCGGCGGCGCGAGTCTGGAGTTCCTCGAGGGCAAGGTGCTGCCCGGCGTGGCGTTTTTGGAGAACTGATCAATTCAGAAGCCAGGAAACCGGGAAGCTGTTTTGGGCTTCCTTTCTTGGGTTCATGGTTTCTGAATCCAACCCAACACTATGTTTCGCAAAAAGGTAATCGCCGGGAACTGGAAGATGAACAAGACGGCCGCCGACGGCGTCACGCTGGCGAAGGACATTGCCGAGGAGGTCGGCCGCGAGACCTCCGTGGACATCGTGCTCTGCCCGCCGTTCACCGCATTGCAGAGCGTGGGCCAGGCCCTCGAGGGCGAGGGCCAGGCCATCAAGCTCGGCGCGCAGAACATGCACCCCGAGAAGAACGGCGCCTACACCGGCGAGGTCTCGGCGGAGATGCTGCGCACGCTTTACGTCACGCACGTCATCCTCGGCCACAGCGAGCGCCGCACCTATTTCGCCGAGACGGACGCCTTCATTAATAAAAAGGTGCTCGCCGCGCTGGGCCACCAGTTGAAGCCCATCCTGTGCGTCGGGGAAACGCTCGCCGAGCGCGAGGCGGGCTCGACCCTCGCGGTCGTGCAGCGGCATGTGGAAGGAGGACTGGCGGGGGTGGCCAAGGAGCAGATCACGAACGTCATCATCGCCTACGAACCGGTGTGGGCCATCGGCACGGGCAAGGTGGCCACGACGGCGCAGGCGCAGGAAGTGCATGCTTACATCCGCGCCCTGCTGACCAAGCTTTACGGCGCGCCGCTCGCGCAGAAGGTGCGCATCCTCTACGGCGGCTCGATGAAGCCCGCCAATGCGACGGAGCTGCTCGCCGAGAAGGACATTGACGGCGGCCTCATCGGCGGCGCATCGCTCGAAGCGAAGTCGTTCATCGAGCTGGTCAAGGCGGCCGACGCGGCGAAGTAGGTGGAGCGGCTTGTCCCCAAGACGCTTGAGCGCGTTGAGGGCAACGCGCTCCACCTTAAGACATTTCCTCGTTGCGACGGTGGAAACTCCTCCGATTAGATGCCGGCCCGATGCGGCGATTCTCCGGCATGATCTGCCTCCTGCTGACCTGGGCTGCTCCGGCCCGGGCGGATTATGCGTTCGATACGGCCGGCTGGGCGATCGCGGCGCGCTTCGCCGCTCCGCCGTCGACCGACGCGGTGCTGACGCCCTCGCCGCAGGGTGACGTGCAGGCCACGCGGTTTTTCCTGGAGCAGTCGGGCGAACGCATGATGCTGGTGCGGTTCGTCTATCCCATGGCGATGCTGCCGGGCGGGGAGGCGGGGATTTACCAGAAGGCCACGGCCGATATGCTACGCTCGCGGCCCGGCGATATCCGCGCGCGAGGCAAATTCGCGCTCGGCCCCTACGACGGCGAGCGGCTGGTCATCGGCCAGCGCCGGGAGAAGACTATCCGCGAGGTGCGCTTGCTCGTTATCGGCTCCACGTTCTACGTCCTCAGCGCGGAGTGGCCGGAGCAGGGCACGGGGGCGGCGCGGGCGGAGCAGTTTTTCAACAGCGTCAAGCTGCGGACGGAATACACCGACCCGCTGGTGGTGGAGAACATGGAGCGCTGGCGCGAGCTGACCGCGGGGAATTTCCGGCTGCGCTATGACGCCACGCGCTGGTATCGCGACCCGGCCGACCGGGAGCCGGGGGTCTTCAACTTCCTCCGCACCGACCAGAAGGCCGAGGCTCAACTCATCATCGAGGACCGCGCCATCGAGGGCGACATCGAGACGGCGGTGCTCAACACCGCGCGGGAGGGGGCGGAAAGCGTGGTGGTGAAAAAGCGCGAAAAAAAGCTCCGCGGCGCCGTGGAGGTGGTGGAGCTGGAGTTCACGGCGCGCGTGGACAACGTTTCCTATATCAACCACGGCTATTTCTACAGCGGGCCCGAGGGGGCGGTGCAGCTTCGCGGCTGGGCCAGCGAGCGGGAATACCGCGACGTTTCCGGTGACATCGGCGAACTCCTCGACGGGCTGACCGTCGGCGCCCCGACGGTCAAGTAGGCCTCAGCTTTGACGTCTGGTGGGACTCTTCATTCATGGCTTGATGGAGTAACGCAACCGCGCGGCTTCAGGTGAAACGACCTCTAAGCGAGGCGGACCGCCACCATGCATCTCACCTTGCGGATAAGTGTGCTCCCACAATCGACCATCTTTGGGATTGCGAAAAAGTTTAGACCACCCATCCGCGCTAACGGCCATAAATACCAAGTGACAAGCGATGAGTTCATCGATGCGGGATGCTGCTTCATCGGCCACGACCTTACCGCCGGTAGCAAACCATCGCCCTTCGATGACCTTTTCGTCTGGTCGTAGTGGTGACATCTTCTTTTGCCGAATAGTGTCGCTTACCTCAACTCGAACGCTTGGCCATGTTCTCCACCAGAGTGGTGATGAACGGGGCGCCGTCGGGCAGGCGGGCGAGGGCGGACTTGGCGGCGTCGGACTGCTCGCGGGCGTGGCGGCGTGAGGCGTCGAGCCCGTGGACTTTCACGTAGGTGGTCTTGCCGGACTTGGCGTCCTTGCCGGCGGTCTTGCCGAGTGTCTTCGTATCGGCGGTGGCGTCGAGGATGTCGTCCACGATCTGAAACGCCAGGCCGAGGTGCCGGCCGGCTTCGCGCAGGGTGGCGAGCTGCTTTTCATTGGCCCCGCCGCAAAGTCCGCCCGCGACCAAAGCGGCGGTGAGCATGGCGGCGGTCTTGTTGAGGTGGATGAACTCCAGTTCGCCAGCAGTGGTGTCGGCCTTCTTCTCGGCGAGCAGGTCCTCCATCTGTCCGCCGATGAGCCGCTCGCTGCCGGCGGCGTCGGCGAGTTCGCGGGTGAGGGCGAGTCCGGCGTCGGCGGGATAGTGGCGGGCGATGAGCTGGAAGGCGAGGGTGAGCAGCGCGTCGCCGGCGAGCAGCGCCGTGGCCTCGTCGAACTGCTTGTGCGCGGTCGGCCGGCCGCGACGGAGGTCGTCGTTGTCCATGCACGGCAGGTCGTCGTGGATGAGCGAGTAGGTGTGGAGGCACTCGAGGGCGACCGCCGCAGGCAGGGCGTCTTGAATTTTCGATTTTGGATTTTCGATTTTCGATTTGGACCCCGAGCCCGTGGACTGGGTGATTTGAGATTTGAGATTCCGAATTTGAGATGCCTTTTCGCCGGCCGGGGCGAAGAGGTCGGCGGCGGCGAGCACGAGGACCGGGCGGAGGCGCTTGCCGCCGGCCTGCAGGCTGTAGCGCATGGCGGCGTGGAGGCGGGCGGGCCGGGTGCCGACGGCGGGCACCAATTCGTCGAGGCCGCGCTCGATCCGCTCACGATAGGCCTGTAACTGGGCGGTAAAATCCATGGGAGTGGGGCGCGTTGACCTCAACGCGCCAAACGGCTCGGGGTCAAGCCGCTCCACCAACCATTTAGCGCCGGATGGGTCAAGAAACGACTCGCCAAGCCGCGCGGCCCGAATCATACCATGGGTCACTTTTCCGCATGCCCACCTACGAATACGCCTGCGCCAAATGCGGCCATGAAATGGAAGCCTTCCAGTCGATGAAGGCCGAGCCGCTCAAGCTCTGCCCCGCCTGCAAGCGCCGCACGCTCAAGCGCAAGGTCGGCGGCGGCGGCGGGCTGATTTTCAAGGGCACCGGCTTCTACATCACCGATTACAAGAAGAAGTCCGGCACCAAGCCCGAGACCGGCGAGACCAAGGCACCTTCCAAACCCACCGAAAACAAGCCTGCGACGGCCACCGCCGCCGCGACCAACTAACCACCACCCGCCATGGCTGACAAAAAAATCGAAAAAGCGCTCTACGGTCCCAGTATGATGGAAGTCGCCCTCGGGGCGGTGCTGGGCCTGGTCCTCGGGGTGGTCGCCTGCTGCGTCTACCTGGTGTTCAAGCCGGTGGCGCTGGTGAAGGAAATGCCGGCCAAGGACAAGCAGTCCGTCAGTGTCGTCTATTACGTGCCCGGCGCGGAAAGCAGCGCCAAGAGCAAGGGCTGGCAGGCCAAGCAAAAGCAGTTCATCGCCGGCAAGAGCATCTCGGTGGTGGAGGACGAGCTCAACGCCTGGGCCGTCTCCGTCAGCCCGGCGCCTCCGGCTGCGCCCGCCAAGCCCGCCCCGGGCAAGCCCGCCGATGCGCCCAAGGCCCCGCCCGGGGAGGGCATCTTCATCCCTGGCACGCCCAATTTTCACATTAGCAACGGCAAGCTGCAGATCGGTTTCAAATGCACGCTGAACTGGTATGGCCTGATGACCGATGTCACGGTGCAGACCACCGGCACTTTCAAGAAATCCGGCGACCAGGTCGCGTTTGTCCCCGAGACGATTTTCCTCGGCTCCTGCCCGGTGCATCTGCTGCCCTCGGCCGCCGGCCCGCTGGTCGCCCACCTCATCGACAAGCGGAAAACTCCCGACGAGATCCGCGCCGCCTGGGCCAAGCTCGGCGACGTGACCATCGACGGCAGCGCGCTCAAGCTCACCGTGCAGTAAGTTGCGCGGCCCCGTCCTCGCCGCGGCCGTGTCGAAAAACCTGAAAAACATCAGCGTGGTCGCGACGGCCACCGTGGTGTCGCGCGTGCTGGGGCTGGGGCGCGAGATCCTCATCGCCGCGGTGTTCGGCACCAGCGCGCTGAACTCGGCCTTCGTCTCGGCCTTCACGCTGCCCAACCTGTTCCGCCGCCTGCTCGGCGAGGGCGCGCTGACCGCGGCCTTCGTGCCGACCATGAGCCACGAGCTGGAACACAAGCAGCGGGCCGGGGCGTTTTCGCTGGTGACCAAGGTGTCGAGCTGGCTGCTGGTCGTCACCACCGCCGTGGTGGTGCTGGCAATGCTGGTCATGGCCAACGCGGCGGCGCTGCTGCGGCTCGCCGGCGATTTCGGGATGGAGGCGGACACGGTGGAGCGGCTCCTGCTGGGCGCCCAGCTCGCGGTCATCCTTTTCCCCTACATGATCTTTGTCTGCCTCGCGGCGGCATTCAGCGCGGCGTGCCAAGTGCTGGGCCGCTTCACCGAGCCCGCGCTGTCGCCGGTCTGGCTGAACCTCGCCATCATCGCCGCGCTCGGGCTGGGCAGCTGGTGGGCGTGGGACGACACGGCGCGGATGAACCTGCTGTGCGGCGGCGTGCTGGTCGGAGGCTTTTTGCAAATGGCCGTGCCGGCGGTCGTGCTGTGGAACGAGGGCTGGCGGCCGGGCTTTGACCTGCGGGCCGACGACCGCGTGCGCGAGATCGTCCGGCTGATGGCGCCGACCGTCATCGGCTCGGCGGTCTATCTCGTCAATATTTCCGTTTCCCGCCTGATCGGGCTGTCGCTGAACGACCAGGCGGTCGCAGTGTTGAACTGGGCCACGCGGGTGATGGAGCTGCCGATCGGCGTGTTCGCCGCGGCCATCGCCACGGTGGTTTTTCCGCTCATCTCGCTCCATGCGGCGCGCGGGGACTGGGGCAAGCTCGGCGAGGATTACCACAAGGGGCTGCGGCTCGTGCTGGTCATCAACATCCCGGCCGCGCTGGGGCTCGCCATGCTGAGTGAACCCATCGTGCGGCTGCTGTTCCAGCGCGGGCACTTCACCGCCGCCGACACGGCGCTGATGACCCCCATCCTCGCGGTGTTTGCCCTCGGGCTGCCGTTCCTCTCGTTCACCACGGTGGCGCTGCGGGGCTTCTATGCCCTCAAGGATACCGTCACGCCGGTGCGCGCGGCCGGACTGAGCTTCGTCGTCAATATCATCCTGAGCGTGGTCCTGATGCACTGGTTCTCCACCGTCGGCCTGGCCGCGGCGAGCAACCTCGCGGTGGTGGTGCAGGCCTGGTATTTGCAGACCCGCCTGTCGCGCAAGCGGCCCGGCCTCGGCTTTGCGCCCCTGCTGCCCAACCTTGGCAAAATTGTCGTGGCCAGCGCCCTCATGGGCGCGGTGGTGTGGGGTGGGATGAAGCTGGTGACCCAACTGCCGCTGGCCGGCAAGGCCCACGACTTGGTGGTGGTCGCGGGGCTGATCCCGGTCGCGTGCGCCGTGTATGCCGCGTTGCTGTGGATGCTGAAAATCGAGGGGCGCGAGGACGTCGAGGCCCTGTTGGTCCGTTTGCGCGGCAAGGCCGCCACCGGAAGCTGAACTGTTCGCGCGGTTCCGTCCGCGGCTGTGCCGGCCGCCTGGCAATGGAGACTCGCCAGTCCGAAGCGTGGCGTGAAGGATGGGCGCTGCTCCCATGAAAAATCTGCTTTCAACCGCTGCGAAATTTCCCGGTTGGTCGACCCCGTTGATCGCGGACGCGTGCCTGCGGCTGAAGGTGCCGCTGCGCGTGGCCCCGCCCGGCCTGCGGCCGCTCGCGGAGGGGATGCGCGTGTGCGGCCCGGCATGCCCGGTCCGGCATTACGGGAGCGTGGATGTCTTTCTCGAGGCGGTGCAGTCGGCGCAAAAGGGCGACGTGCTGGTCATCGACAACGGCGGTCGCAGCGACGAGAGCTGCATCGGCGACCTGACCGTGCTTGAGGTTCAAGCCGGCGGGCTGACGGGAGTGGTGCTGTGGGGCTTGCACCGCGACACCGCCGAACTGTGCGCCATCGGGCTGCCGGTCTTCAGTTACGGCACCTGCCCGGCCGGCCCGCAGCGGCTCGACGCGCGCGAACCAGCGGTGTTTGATTCCGCGCGCCTGGGCCCGGTGCTGGTGACGCCGGCTGACTTTGTCTTCGCGGATGACGACGGCGCGGTGGTCGTGCCCCGTGCCCGATTGGATGAGATCCTCCGCAGTGCGCGCGGCATTTGGAAGACCGAGCGGGCGCAGGCCGACGCGGTGCGGGGTGGCCGGATGTTGCACGAGCAATTGCGGCTGGCCGACTATCTCGCGAAGCGGCAGGCGAATCCCGCGCTCACGTTCCGCCAGCACCTGCGGGAGATCCGCGGGGCGATCGAGGAGTAGCGTTTGCCAACAGCCCGCGGCCGGGTAGGGTGGCGTCATGTCCAATGAGCCCGCAGTCCGGCACAACGCCACCGCGCACCGCTACGAGGCGGTGGTCGACGGGCACCTTTCGATCTGCGAATACGAGCTGGCGGGCGGGCGGATGGTTTTCACCCACACCGTCGTGCCACCGAAGCTGCGCGGCCGGGGCATCGCGGAGAAACTGGTGCGCGCGGCGCTGGCCGACACCCGCCAGGCTGGCCGCAAGGTCGTCCCTGAGTGCTCTTACGTGGCGAAGTTCATCGAGCGGCACAAAGAGTATCAGGATTTGCTTAGCTGATCCGCGGCGTGTGATTGGGTAGGGGCGCTTGCCCTCAAGCGCCTTGGGCCGTTGGGGGCAACGGCCCCTACTCCCCTGGAGGGCCCAGCTCCCGCTGGGCCGCAGCCAACCAGGAGGTCGGCTCTCCATACTTTTGGTTCCGGGTGTAGGAACCTGCTTGCAGGCGATTCAAGGCTCGGGCGACGGCGGAGATAATCGCCTGCAAGCAGGCTCCTACAAAAGGATCCATCGGTGATAATAGTGACGGGCACAAAAAAACCCGCAGCTTGCGCGGCGGGTCGGAAAGGAGCGGGGAAGGGCTCAGGCTTTCTGGACGAGGCCGGCCTTGATGGCCTTGACCGAGACCCACATGCGCTTGGAGCCGCCGTTGGGCAGCTTGACCTTGATCCACTGCAGGTTCGGGCGGAACCAGCGCGTCGTCAGGCTGGTGACGTGCGTGCCGATGCCGCCGCTCTTCTTGGACTGACCCTTGCGGTTGATGATCTTGCCCTTGGTGGGGCGTCGACCGGTGATGGCGCAAATTCGTGGCATGGTGTTTCTTGAGTTAAAGGGTCGTGAGTAAAGGACGGGTGCTTCGCTTAGCAAGGGAAATTTGGAAAACGCGCGCGGGCCGCGGCTATTTGCGTAAAGCATGGAGTGCCTGAAACTTCTGCCCCATGTTGGCGGGGTGGAGGAGCTGGATGAGCATGCGTTTGCGCGGGCTGAAACTGCCCGCCTCGGCGGCGGTGATGGCGGCCAGCGGCCCGGCGGCGTAGCTCATGAAAAACGCCTCCTGCGAGTCGACGCGGGCCTCGCCAAAGCCGGCGCGGGCGAGTCCGTCCTCGAGCCAGTCCCAGCAAATGTGGCAGGTCAGGTCCTGCCGGCCGGGCCGGGCGAGCAGGTCGTTGCCCATTTTCTGCCGGTGATAAGTGCGGCCGGTGCCGCCGGGGATGTTCTCCGCCAGCTCCTGCCAGTATTTACCGTAGTCGAAGGCGAGGAACAGGCCGGCCCATTTCTGCCCGACGATGCGCTCCAGCATGGGGATCGTGCGCAGGGGGAGGTCGATGTGGTAATCCTCCTCCGCGGTCTTCGGCAGGCGGCTGGCGTGGGCCGCCACCTCGGCCGAGAATTCCGGCAGCACGACCTCGCGCAGGGTGCGGCCGGTCAGGGCGACGCCCAGCTCGCGCCACCGGCCACCGCGCCAGACCACGCGGTGAAAGGGCTGGGCGTCGAAGAGTTCGTTCGAAAACACCACGCCGCGCGGCGGCAGGGTGAACGGCTGGCCGAGGGAAATCGTCTGATAGCCGGCGAACGGATGCGGCAGCCCCCGCAGGATGCCACCGCCCGGCTCGGCGCCGATCTCGACAAAGACAAAGTCCGCCGGCCGGGCCGGGGCGAGCAGCTTCACGACGGCGGCGATCACCAGCTCGCCAAAGACCGGGCTGAAGGTCGTGGAAGTGAAGAAATCGGCCTTCTCGTCGCGGCCCACCCGCTTGAAATCGCGGGTGTAATACCCGGCGGTCGGGTGATACATCGCCAGCTCCATGAAGCGGGCGAAGGGCACGCCGGTGACTGCCGGCGGCTCGGTGGCGAAGATTTCGAAGAAGTCTGACGAGGAACCCATTTGCCAAGCCAAGCATTTGCGGCCACTGAAAGCCATGCTCAAACGTCTTCTGCTCATCGGGGTGGCCATCCTCGCCGGTTACGGGCTGGCCCAGTATGCGGCCGGCCCGGGTGGACTCGGCTCCTCCCGCGCCGGCGCGCCCAGCTGGTGGCCGGACCGCGAGCGCGACCGGAACGTGAAGTATTTCCGCGAGGTGATGCAGACGGTGAAGGAGAATTACGTGGGCGACGCCCCGGCGGGCTACGACGACCTCACCCGCGCCGCGCTCGACGGCATGCTCAGCCAGCTCGACCCGCATTCCTCGTTTCTCCGCGCCGACGAGTACCGCGAGACCGAGGAGGAACTGACCAACGCCTTTGGCGGGGTGGGCATCCAGGTGGAGCAGCGCGACGGCCAGATTGTCATCATCACGCCCATCGCCGGCACCCCGGCCGAGCGCGCGGGCCTGCGCCGCGGCGACCGGCTGGTGAAGATCGACGGCAAAACGATCGAGAACCCGACCATCGAGAAGACGCTGCGTCTGGTGCGCGGCGAGCCCGACACCGAGGTGACGCTGACGATCTTCCGCCCGAGCCAGAACCAGACCATCGACTTCAAGCTCAAGCGCGAGCACATCCAGCTCGACAGCGTGCGGAACGCCACGGTGCTGCCCGGCGGCATCGGCTACCTGCAGATCACGGTCTTCAGCGAGCGCACGGGCGAGGAATTCCGGACCGCGCTGACCGGCCTCGAAAAGCAGGGCCTGCGCGCCCTGGTGCTCGATCTGCGCAACAACCCCGGCGGCCTGCTCGACGCGGCCATCGACGTGTGCAACGAGTTTTTCGAGAAGGGCGAGCTCATCGTCTACACCCAGGGCCGCACGCCGGAGTCGCGGGAGAATTTCAAGTCCGACGGCGCCCACACCCGCCGCACCTATCCGGTGGCGATTTTGGTCAACGGCGGCACGGCCAGCGCGGCCGAGATCGTTTCCGGGGCGATGAAGGACACGAAGCGCGCGGTCATCGTGGGCGAAAAGACCTTCGGCAAGGGCTCCGTGCAGAGCGTGCTCGAGCTGCAGAACGGCGAGGGCCTGCGCCTGACCACCGCGCGCTACTACACCCCCAGCGGCATCACCATCCACGAGAAGGGCATCATGCCGCACGTCGAGATCGAGATTTCGGCGGATGACGAGAGCAAGCTCCGCCTCCAGCAATCGCGGCCGGATCTCACCGCCTCGGTGGAGTTCAACGACCGCTTCGGCTTCCGGCGCATCGAGGACGTCCAGCTCAACGCCGCCGCGGAGGTTCTCACGGGAGTGCTGGCGGCGAAGGGGAAATGATGATCCTCGCGCTCGAGAGCTCCTGCGACGAGACCGCGGTCGCCGTCTTTGATCCCGTGCGCGGTTTGGTCGGCGAATGGGTGCACAGCCAGATCGCCCTGCACCAGGCCTATGGCGGTGTCGTGCCCGACCTCGCCAGCCGCGAGCACCTGTCGCATTTCGGTCCGCTGTTGCAACGGACGTTGGCCGCGGTGCCGGCGGAAAAGATTTCCCGGATCGCCGTGACCAGCGGCCCCGGCCTCGCGGTATGCCTGGCGATGGGTTTGTCCGCCGCCAAGAGCCTCGGTCTGGCTTGGGGCGTGCCGGTCGCGGGCGTCAACCATCTGCGGGCGCATGCCTTCTCGCCGTTTATTGCCCTGCACGCGGCGAACCCGCCGGCCTTCGACACGGAGTTCGCGAAACTGCTGCCGCATCTCGGGCTGCTGGTGTCGGGCGGAAACACGGCACTGTTCTCGCTCGATGAGTCGCGGCGCATCCGGCTGCTGGCCTCGACGCTCGACGACGCGGCGGGCGAGGCGCTCGACAAGGGGGCCAAGCTGCTCGGGCTCGGTTATCCCGGCGGCCCGCAGGTCGAGAAACTCGCGGCGACAGGCAACGCCTCGGCCTTTGATTTCCCCAAGGCGTTGGCCCAGCGCTCGTCGCTGGAGTTCAGCTTTTCCGGATTGAAAACGAGTCTGCGCTACCAATTGGAGAAAATGCCGCCGGCGGAAATCGAGCGGCGTCGCGCCGATTTCTGCGCCAGTTACCAGCGCGCGGTGTTTGAGTCGCTCGTCCGCAAGTCGAAGCTGGCGCTGGAGCGCGGCGCCTACCGCAGCTTCGGACTGTCGGGTGGCGTGGCGAACAACCAGACCCTGCAAGCCGAACTGGAAAGGATGGCCAAGGCGCAGGGCGTCGCGTTTTTCCGCGCCCAGCCGCAACACACCGGCGACAACGCGGGGATGATCGCCTTCGCGGCCTGGGCCGAGCGCGAGGCGGACGGCGTCAAGTGCGGTAGCGCTGACGGCGTGAACAAAGCCGGCTACGCGCTGGAGATCGCCCCGAGCCAGCCGCTGGCGAACGCTTAGGATTGGTGGAGGGCTCAGCTCCTGCTGAGCCGCGGCCCAGCGGAAGCTGGGCCCTCCATTTATTTGCTCAGCTTTTCCCTTAGATACGGTGCGGTCGGGCTGCGCTTCACGTTGAGCAGTCCGGCGAGAGGGCCCTGGTAGAGAATCTCGCCGCCGTTGGGCCCACCGTCCGGTCCGAGTTCGACCACGTAGTCGGCCTCGGCCAGCAGGTCAAGGTGGTGCTCGATGACGACGACGGTGTGCCCTTGGTCCACGAGATTGTGCAGCACGCGGATGAGCTTCTCGCAATCGCTCAGGTGCAGCCCGATGGTCGGCTCCTCCAGCAGATAGAGATTGCGCACCGCGATGTTGTGCGAGCGCTCCCGGTAGGTGCGCAGGCCGCCGGCCAGTTCCGTGACGAGTTTGAGCCGCTGGGCCTCGCCGCCGGAGAGCGACGGGCTGCTTTGCCCCAGCGTCAGGTAACCGAGACCGCAATCGACCATGAGTCGGCAGACCTGCGAGAGCTGCGAATGGAAATCGAAAAACACCGCCGCCTCGTCGAACGACAACCGCAGCACCTGGCCGATGGTCTTGCCCTTCCAGGCGATGTCGGACAGCTCTGCGCTGTAGCGCAAACCGCCGCACGCATCGCAGGGCAGGTAGGAATCGGGCATGAAGGCCATCTCGAATTTGATGCGGCCGGCCCCGGAGCAGGTCTCGCAGCGACCGCCAACCCTGCCGGACTTGGCGCCGCCCGCGGTGTTGAAGGAGAAGCGGCTGGCGGTGTAGCCGCGCATCCTGGCCTCGGGCAGCGACGCGAAGAACTGCCGGATGAGATCGAAGATGCCGAGATAGGTGGCGGGCGTGGAGCGCGGGGTCTTGCCGATCGGCGACTGGTCGACCTCGATGACGGACTTGAAGCCGTTGGCGCCGAGCAGCTCGATGAACGGGAGTGAACTGGAGCGCGGGCGACCTCGCTCGCGGGAATCCATGCGCGGCGGGGTCGCCGCGCCTCCATCGCTGGAATCAAAGCTGCCGAGCCGGACAAAGTCCTTGCCGGTCAACCTGGCTTTTCTCTGCTTGATGGCGCAGTTGACGGCGGGGTGGAGGATATCGCGGAAGAGGGTGGACTTGCCGGCGCCGCTGGGGCCGCAGGCCATGATAAGCCGGCCGTGCGGCAGCCGGAGCGTTTGGTCCCGGAGATTGCGGTAATTGATGCCGCTCAACTCAAGCCAGTCGAGGTGGAGCGCAGCCTCTTTGTGTAGGAGCCTGCTTGCAGGCGATGGGGCGCGCTTATCGCCTGCAAGCAGGCTCCTACAAGAAACCTCGCGGTATTCGCCGCGTAGCGGATGCAGGATGCCTTTCGCCAAAAAGAGCCCGGTGAGCGATGCGGCGTTCAGGCGCAGGTTGGCGGGGGTGTCGTTGGCCAGCACGGTGCCGCCGTGGATGCCGGCGCCGGGCCCGAGATCGATGATCCGGTCGGCGCGCGCCATGACGACGTCGTCGTGCTCGACCACGAGGACGGTGTTGCCCTTCGCGCGCAGGGTGATGAGCGTGTCGATCAGCCGCTCGTTGTCGCGGGCGTGCAGGCCGATGGACGGCTCGTCGAGGACATAGAGCACGCCGGAGAGGTTCGAGCCGAGCTGGGCGGCGAGGCGGATGCGCTGGGCTTCGCCGCCGGAAAGCGTCTCGGTGGGCCGGTCCATCTGCAGATAGTCGAGGCCGACCTGGCCGAGGAAGCGCAACCGCTCCTCGATCTGCGGGACGATGTCCTGGGTGATGAGCCTCCCGCGGCCGTCGAGCTGCAGGTTGCGGAGGCTGGCGAGCAGGTCGTCGGGCGTAAGGCGGGTCAGCGCGGGCAGCGAGAGCGGTTCGCCTTTCCGGAGCGGAAGTTTCACGGCGCGGGCGATGCGGTTGAGCCGCTCGCCGTGGCAGGTGGGGCAGATGGTGGATTTTTGATTTTCGATTTCGGATTTTAGATTGGCTTTCAGGTCGGCCAGCTCGACCGGGAGCTGTTCGTCGTCGTCCTTTTCCTCAAGCATCCAGTCATAGATGCGGCCGTGGCCGCGGCAGGTCGGACACCAGCCCTTGGGCGAGTTGAAGGAGAAATGCTTCGGCTCCAGTTCGGGAAAGGATTCGCCGCTCCCGATGTCGGTGCGCGTGGTGGAGAACCAGCTCAGGATTTCGCCGGCGGGAGTTAGGAGAAAGCAGGAGCCCTTGCCGAGCTTGAGGGCCAGCGCCAGTCCCGCGGCGGTTGTTTCCTTGCTGGGTTTGCCCTTCAGGTCGGCGACGACGGCCTCGATGTCGTGCTCCTTGTAGCGGTCGAGTTTCTGAAATGCATCGCTGCGCAGCAGCCGGCCGTCGGCGCGCATCAGTTCAAAGCCCTGCTTGCCGATCCACCTGGCGATGGGCTCGTGGTGGCCCTTGCGGCCGCGGATAAGCGGGGCGCAGAGATAGAGAGGCTTCGCCTTTCGGGCCCTCGGCGAGGCGAGGACCTGGGCGAGCAGCGTGCGGAGCTGTCCGGCGGAGAGCGGCATCACCGCCCGGCCCGACTCGGGATGATGCTGCACGCCGAGCCGGGCGTAGAGCAGGCGCAGGTATTGCGCGACCTCGGTGATGGTGGCGACGGTGGACTTGCGCGATCCCCGGGTGACACGCTGCTCGATGGCGACGGTGGGCGGGATGCCGCTGAGTCGGTCGATGTCGGGCCGGGGCAACTGCTCGACGAACTGCCGGGCGTAGGGCGACATTGATTCCATGAAGCGCCGCTGGCCCTCGGCAAAGATGATGTCGAAGGCGAGGGTGGACTTGCCCGAGCCGGACACGCCGGTGACGACCGAGAGCTGCCGGTGCGGGATGGAGACGGAGATGTTCTTCAGGTTGTTCTCTCTCGCCCCAATCAGAGTCATTTCGCCCGGGGCCATGGACAGACCGGTTTGATAAGGTGCCGAATCCTCGGCGGCCGCCAGATTCTGCTTGTCAACTAATAGTATACTTGAGCCCAGGGCCTCCTTGAGGAAAGGTGACGTGGCAGTGTCGGCCCGCGCGATGTCCTCCGGCGGACCCTCGGCGATAATCCGGCCGCCCTGTGCGCCGGCGCCGGGACCGACCTCCAGGATCCAGTCGGCGGATTTGAGCACGTCGAGATTGTGCTCGATGACCACGATGCTGTGTCCGTGATCCACGATGCGCTGGAGCACGTCGAGCAGGCGCTTCACGTCGTGGCGGTGCAGGCCGGTGGTGGGCTCGTCCAGCAGGAGCAAGGCTCCGGCTGGAATTGCGGATTGCGGATTGGCGATTGCAGATTCGTTACCCGCGTAGTCAGCGAGGTAGCGGACAAGTTTGAGCCTTTGAGACTCACCGCCGGAGAGGGTATTCAGCGGCTGCCCGAGTGGCAGGTAGCCGAGGCCGACCTCGTCGAGCGCGGCGAGGCGACGGTGGATTTCCGGGTGGTCCGCAAAGATCGCCAGTGAGTCGGCAACGGTCGTGGCGAGCAAGTCGGCGACCGAGTGGCCGTGCCAGGTAATGGCCAGCGTCTCGGGCTTGAAGCGCCGGCCCTCGCAGATGGGGCAGGGCACAAAGACGTCGGAGAGAAACTGCATCTCCACCCGCTCGCTGCCGAGGCCCTGGCAGTGGTCGCAACGGCCGTCGCCGCTGTTGAAGGAAAAACTGGAGGGACTGAAACCGGCCGCCTGCGCGGCGGGCACGGTGGCGTAGAGTTCGCGAATGAGCTCCCAGGCTTCGCAGTAGAGCGCGGGGTTGGAGCGCGGCGTGCGGCTGAGCGGCGACTGGTCAACGAGCACGACCTCGGAGAATGCAAGGTCGGCTTTGATCGCCTCGATCTCGGCTGGATCCTCGGTCATCAGGCTGCGCTGGGTCAACAGGCCCTGGCAGATGACATTGTTGAGGAGGGTGGACTTGCCGGAACCGGATACGCCGGAGAGGCAAACGAGGCGCTGCAACGGCAGGCGGAACGAAAGGCCGTGGAGGTTGTGCTTGGTGGCATTGGTGAAGGAGAGCCAGTGTCCGGGTTTGGATCGCCGCTGGGCCGGGGCGTCAACGCGCTGGCGGCCGGAGAAGTAGGCGCCGGTGATGCTGTGCGGCGAACGCAGCATGCCGGCCACGTCGCCTTGGAAGACGACTTCCCCGCCGCGCGCGCCCGGCTCGGGGCCGATCTCGACCACGTGGTCGGCGGCGCGGATCATCGCCTCGTCGTGCTCGACCACGACGACGGTGTTGCCGGCGTCGGTCAGCGTGCGGATGATGCCGAGGAGACGGTCGATGTCGCGCGAGTGCAGGCCGACAGACGGCTCGTCGAGGACGAAGAGCGTGTCGACCAGCGAGGTGCCGAGGCAGGAGGTGAGGTTGACGCGCTGGACCTCGCCGCCGGAGAGGGTGCGCGAGGAGCGGTCGAGGGTCAGGTAGCCGAGGCCGACCTGTTCGAGGTAGTGCAGGCGGGTGACGATCGAATCGTGGGCGAGGTCGCGTTGGTGGTGCGAGGAATCGGACCGCAGCGGGGTCGCCGCGGTTCCATCGGACTGGACCAAGGTGAGGAGTTCGCTGATTGGCAGCTGATAGAGTTGGGGCAGGGTGTGGCCCTGCCATTTCCAGCAGAGCGCTTCGGGCTGGAGCCGGGCCCCGTGGCAGTCCGGGCAGGGGTTGTAGGCCCGGTAGCGCGAGAGGAAGACGCGCACATGCATCTTGTAGGTCGTCTTTTCCATCCACCGGAAAAAGCCCTTCAACCCATACCAGTATTTCGGCCACTTCCGGCCGGGCACGAGACCGTAGTCCTTTTCACCGTCGATGACGAAGGATTTCTGCGCCGGGGTGAGCGCGGCGAAGGGGACATTGGTCGGGATGCCTTTTTTCCGGGTGAAAACGAGCAGGTCCTTCTTGGATTCACCGTAGACTTCCCCTTCCCACGGCTTGATGGCGCCGTCGTCGATCGACACGGAGTGGTCGGGGATGGCGAGGCGGTAGTCGATGTCGATGACCCGGCCGAAACCGCGGCACTTGGGGCAGGCGCCGAGCGGGGAGTTGAAGGAGAAGAGCCCGGGCGTCGCCGGGCGGAAGGTGCGGCCGGTCCTGGGCGAATGCAGGCCGCGGGAATAATGGCCGGCGGAAGAGTATTGCGGATTGCCGGTTGCGGATTGCGGAGTGGCGAACAGGAAGGCCTCTCCCTTGCCAAAGTGCAGGGCGGTTTCAGTGGCTTCCAGAAAGCGTGACTTGTTTTCCGCGGTGATGGCCAACCGGTCCTGGATGACGTAAAGGAACGTCCAACGCTCAACGTCCAACTTCGAACCAGCCAATGCGGCCAGCACGTCGTCTATCTTGTGGAGCTCAAGCGTCTCGTTGGTGGAGGTTGAGCGTTGCTTGTTGGATGCTGGACGTTGCGCAAGAATTCGCGTGTAGCCTTGCCCCTTGATGCTGGTGAGCACCTCCGCCCACTTGAGGTTGGCGGGCTTGGCGATGCGGAAGCAGAGCAAAAGCGTGGCGGCGCTGTGCGCGGTGTGGGCCTTGGCCCAGATGGTCTGCGGGTTGTCGTCCTCGACCTTTTCACCGGTGGCGGGGTCGAAGCACTCCGCGACATGGCTGAACCAGACCTTCGCGAAGTCGGTCAACTCGGTCATCGTGCCCACGGTGGAGCGGGAAGTCTTGACCGTGTTGGTCTGTTCGATGGCGATGGACGGGCGGATGTTCTCGACGGTGTCGACCTTGGGCTTGTCGAGGAGTTCGAGGAACTGGCGGGTGTAGGCGCTGAAGGTCTCGACGTAGCGGCGCTGGCCCTCGGCGTGGAGCGTGTCGAACACCAGCGAGGACTTGCCGGCGCCGCTCAGGCCGGTGACGACGATGAATTTGCCCAGCGGGAGATCGAGGTCGAAGCCCTTGAGGTTGTTCTGGCGGACGCCGCGCAGGCGGATGGACTCGGGGGCGGGGGAGGTCGGCACGGAAGGCACTGAATGATGACGAATCAGCGGAACGCAAACCGGCGTGGGTTTCAACCCATGCCTGCTGACATAACGCTGTCAGGAGCCGCGGCCCGGCGCCGGTCAGGCCTTGGTCAGCTCGCGGAAGAGATTCAGGTGCGCCTGCACCTGGTGCTCGGGCACGAAATGGGACTGGGCGTGCTGCCGCCCGTGATCGGAGAAGCGCTTCCGCAGGGCGGGCTCGCGGATGAGCCGGTCGAGTGCCGCGAGAAAGCCGTTCTGGTCATGGTTGGCGATGAGGCAGCCGGAGCGATCGGGCGCGAAGCATTCGCCGACGCCCACGATATCGTAGGCGACAGCTGGCAGGCCGTGCAATTGGGACTCAATGAGGAAATTCGAGAGCGACTCGCTCTGCGAGGCCAGGAGGGCGAGATCAGCCGCATGGTAGAGCGACGTGGGCTCGGGTTGGTAGCCAAGGAATTTCACGCGCGAGCCGAGCCCGAGGTCGTGGGCGAGGCGCTCGCATTTTTTCCGGGCCGGACCCTCGCCCGCGAGCCAGAGCTGCCAGTCGACGTAGCCGGGCAGGCGCGCACAGATCTCGATGAGCTCGCGCTGGTTTTTCTCCGGCCGGAACATCGCCACGTTGAGCAGGACCACGGTGCCCTGGGTGGCGCCGTGGTAACGGCGCAGGGTCTGGTTGCGCGGGGCGGTGTCGTCGGTGAAGCGCAGCACGGGGTTGTGGATGACCGTGATCTTGTGCGCGGGGATGTCATACACGTCGGCGAGCACGCGCTTGGCGACGTGGCTGTTGGCCACGACATGCTGGCACCGGCGCAGCGAGCGGACGAAGAGCGCGGGCAGCAGCTTGCCGGTGCGCATGGTGCAGATGATGGCGGCGCGGGGCAGCCGGCCCGCGATGAAGCTGGCGTAGCAGTTCGCCATGCGGCCCATGCACAGCACGAGGTCCGGGGCGGCCTCCTCCGCCGCCCGCAGGAGGCCGGGGGCGAACCAGTCGAGGCCGGTGTCGAACGGCTGCAGCGAGCGGAAGGCGAAGGGCTGCTGCTCGCCGTCGAGCGCCAGCACGCCGCGCGGGCGGAAGGTGAGGAGGGTGATCTCATGCCCCGCCCGGGCGAACGCCGTGGCCATGAAGACGGACTGGCGCTCGGTGCCGCCGCTGCGGAGGTAGTCCTGGACGATGAGAATTTTCATTGCTCCGCGGGGGGCCGCGGCAAAGGTTAAGGCCATCATTCAATGAACAACGGATTCGTCAATCTGCTGGTGCGGTGGGCGGTGCTGGCCCTCGGCGTGGTGCTGAGCACCGTGCTCGTGCCCGGCATCAGCTACGACACCGGCCTGACCCTTTTTCTCGTGGTGGTGCTGCTGAGTTTTTTCAACACGGTGCTGAAGCCGCTGCTGCTGCTCTTCACCCTGCCGTTCATCGTCCTGACCCTCGGGATCGGCATCTGGCTGATCAACGCCGTGCTGTTCTACTTCGTGGGGCGGCTGGTGGCCGGATTCCACGTGGCGGGTTTCGGCTCGGCCCTGTTCGGCGCGTTGATCGTCAGCGTGACGAATATCGTGATGAGCCGGGTGCTAGCGCCGCCCCGGCCGCCGGCGGCCACGCGGCCGGCGAAGCGGGATGATGTGATCGATATCTAGGCGGGCTTTTGATTGAACCACGAAGTTCACGAAGGACACGAAGTGGGGAGGCGGGGAGCGAGGGATGCACTAATCTCATGACCTTGGAATTGGGCTTCGTGCCCTTCGTGGTTAATTATCCCAGTTTCAATTTGACGAAGTCGCGGGCTGGAGTGACTTTGCCCGCTCACAGATTCCAACCATGGCAGACGAAATTTACGACTTGGTGGTGATTGGCGGCGGCCCGGCGGGCTACGCCGGGGCGATCCGCGCCGGCCAGCTGGGAAAGAAGGTCGCCTGCATCGAGCTCGAGCGCGCCGGCGGCACCTGCCTCAACTGGGGCTGCATCCCGACCAAGGCGCTGCTCAAGAGCGCGGAGCTCTACCGCACCTTCCAGAAGGCCGAGTTCTACGGCTTCAGCGTGTCGGGCCTGAGCTTCGACTTCGAGAAGGTCATGCAGCGCTCCCGCGGCGTCTCGGCCCAGATGTCCAAGGGCATCGAGTTCCTCTTCAAGAAGAACAAGGTGGATTACTTCATCGGCAAGGGGCAGGTCACCATCCCCGGCATGGTCGAGATCACCGAGGGGGAGCATAAGGGGAAATTTTTCCGCACAAAAAACATCCTGCTCGCCACCGGCCAGAAGCCGAAGGCCCTGCCCGGCCTGCCGGTCGACGGCGTGCGCGTGCAGACCTCGCGCGAGGCGCTCGTGCCAAAGGCACTGCCGAAATCCATGGTGATCATCGGCGCCGGCGCCATCGGCGTGGAGTTCGCTTATTTCTTCAACGCCTTCGGCTGCAAGGTGACGCTCGTCGAGATGCTCCCGCAGATCCTGCCGGTCGAGGACGAGGACGTGGCGAAGGCGCTGGAGCGCAGCTTTGCCAAGCAGGGGATCACCGTGCACACGAACACCAAGAGCGAAAACATCAAGGTCGGCGCCAAGTCGGTGAAGCTCGACCTGGTGAAGGATGGCGCCAGGACCGAGGTCGAGGCCGAGAGCGTGCTCGTCGCCATCGGCATCACTTCCGCGCTCGATGGCCTGCTCTCGACCAAGGTGAAGCTGGACCTCGACCGCGGCTTCGTGAAGGTCGGCGCCGATTACTCGACCAGCACGCCCGGCATCTACGCCGCGGGCGACATCCAGGGCCCGCCATGGCTGGCGCATGTCGCCACCTTCCGCGCGGTCCAGGCCGTCAACGGCATGTTCGGCCACAGCCAGCCGAAGCAGGTCGGCAATTTCCCGGGGTGCACCTACTGCCAGCCGCAGGTGGCCAGCACCGGCCTGACGGAGAAGGCCTGCAAGGAAAAGAAGCTCGACTACAAGATCGGCAAGTTCCCGTTCACCGCGTCCGGCAAGGCCGTGGCGTCGGGCGACTCCGAGGGCTTTGTGAAGGTCATCAGCGACGCCAAGACGGGAGAAATCCTCGGGGTGCACATCCTCGGCAACGAGGCGACCGAGTTGATCGCCGAGTATGGCCTGGCGATGAACCTCGAGGCGACGGTCGAGGACATCCACCACACGATCCACGCCCACCCGACGCTGTCGGAGGCGAACATGGAAGCGGCCGCCGCGACGACCAACGAGGCGATTCACATCTGAGCGGTGGTTTTTCACCGGCGGACGGGTAAAGACCGGCGGGGCGGGCCGGGTGTTGGCGCTTGCGCCCGGGCAATAGAGGTGGATACTCTGCCGCCCCCGTCAGGCTAGCCTGATTTCGCATGATAAACCGCGCCACCCCACTCAGGATTCTGCTGGTTGACGATGAAACCTATATGCGGGTTTTCGTCGGCCGGGTGCTGGGCACGGCCATCAATTGCACGGTGGTTGAGGCGCGTGACGGGCAGGATGCCATCGCCCAGTGCGGGACGAGCGACCCGGAATTGATCATCCTCGACATCAACATGCCCCGCGTGGACGGAGTGAAGGCCCTGGGCGAGATCCGCGCCCTCAAGCCGGACACGCCCATCGTCATGCTCACCTCGATTTCGGAGGAGGCGGTGGTCGAGGAATGCGTGGCCAAGGGCGCCTCGTATTTCATCCGGAAGGATGTCCGGGCGGACCTGCTGATGGCCGAATTGAAGGAGATGCTGCGGCAATTTTTCCCTGACGAACCAAAAACCCCATGAGCACACCCCAACCCCCCAAGCTTCCCTCCCTGGCGGATTATCTGGTGCGCTACGACCTGAAGACCATCCTGGAGGAGGCCAGGCTGGATTACAACCAGGCGTCGTCCGGCACGCCCCGCCTGCTGAACCAGAAGGATATTGCCGCCCGTTTCCGCGCCGGGCCGCGTCACCCGGACAAGAAGCCCAATGAGTAACGTCGAGACATTTCTCGAGTCGCTGCGGCGGCTGGTCCCGGCGCAGACCCAGGTGATCGACGCGCGGGCGGCTTTGCTCAAGGGGGAGCCGATGCGGCTGCTCAAGGACTTGATGGAGCGGTCGGTGCTGCCGAAGGCCCGCCTGTGCCAGTTGTGGGCCGACACCCTCGGGGTGGCCTACGTCAATCCCACGACCGTGGCCATTCCGACCGATGGTTTTGAGCAACTGCCGGTGGACATCGCACGGCGGGTGGGGGCCATCGTGCTCAATTCGCTCGGCGACACCGTGACCGTGGCGCTGGCTGATCCCGTCAACGCCCGGCAGATCGAGTCCCTGGCCAAGATCCTGGGCAAGCAGATCAGCCCCGTCTTCGCGCACCCCGACGAGATCACCACCGTGATCGACATGTATCTCGGGGCCGAGGGCAACATCGCCGCCAACCTGCAGAGCGTGTGCGACCAGCTGCCCGGCATGATCGGGGCACGGGAGATCAAGACGGCCGCCGACGTCGCCGACCTCGTCGAGTCCAAGGCGGTGATCGAACTGCTCAACAGCATCATCCTGACCGCCTACCGGCGCCGGGCCTCCGACATCCATTTTGAAACGCGGGCCGAGGACAGCCGGGTGCGGATGCGCATCGACGGCGACATGCAGGTGGTCATGGAGCTGCCCCGCGCCGTGCATGTGACCCTGGTCGTGCGCATCAAGGTGCTCTGCCAGCTCGACCTCTCGCAAAGCCGGATGCCGCAGGACGGGGCGTTTGAGCTCAACTTTGGCACGCTCAACACCGCCTTCCGCGTCTCCACACTGCCCAGCCTTTACGGGGAAAAGGCGGTGCTGCGCGTCCTCGGCTCGCCACTCGACCAGTCCATGCTGAGCCTGGACAACCTCGGCTTCCCGCGCTCGACGCTCGACGCCATCAAGCGCGTGGTGGCGCGCCCCAACGGCATCCTCATCGTCTGCGGCCCGACGGGCAGCGGCAAGACCACCACGCTTTACGGCTGCATCAACGAGCTCAACCGCCCCGACCTCAACATCACCACGATCGAGGACCCGGTGGAATACCGGCTGCCCGACATCACGCAGCACCAGGTCAACGCGGGCATCGGGCTGACGTTCGCCCGGGTGCTCCGCAGCATCATGCGGCAGGATCCCGATGTCATCCTCATCGGCGAAATCCGCGACCTGGAGACCGCGCTCATCGCCACCGAGGCGGCGCTGACCGGGCATTTCGTGCTCACGACCCTGCACACCAACAACGCCCTGCAGGCCGTCACCCGGCTGGTCGAGATCGGCGTCGATCCCTACCTCGTGGCGCCGACCACGATGGGCGTGCTTTCGCAACGGCTGGTCCGCCGCATCTGCTCGTCGTGCAAGGAGCAATACCAGGCGACGGAGAAGGAGTTGTCCGAGTATTTCACCGGCTACGAAGGCGTGCCCGTCACGCTTTTCCGCGGCCGCGGCTGCCCCAAGTGCTTCGGCTCCGGTTACAGCGGGCGCGTCGGCATCTATGAATTTGTGGAGGTTTCGGAGAAGATGCGCGAGCTCATCACCGAGAAGCAGAGCGTGGCGCTGCTGATCGAGGAGGCCAAGCGCGTCGGCCACCGTTCGCTGCGGCATGACGGCCTGAAGAAGGCGCTCATCGGGTGGACCAGCCTGGAAGAAGTGGAGCGCAGCACGCTGCCCGACGTGGGCTTCATGCCGGTGGAGGAGTGAGTCCGCCGTCGAGCCATGAGTCCCCCGCGGCAAAGTTTCCGGACGATGGAACGGGGGCGGGGCCGGCCCCGCTCCCGCGGTTTCACGCTGGTGGAGGTGATGCTCGTCCTGCTCATCCTCGGGCTTGCCGGGGCGCTGCTGTTCACCGGGCTGGGCCGGGTCCGGCGCGGGCAGCGCGCCGGGCGTTTCATCGCCGACCTGCAGGTGTTTTCCGCCGCCTTTCAGGCCTACCACGAACAACACCATGCCTGGCCTCCGTCCACCAACGGGGAGGTGACTGTGCCGCGCGGGATGGAGAACATCCTCGGGGAGACCAACTGGGCCGGCGGTTCGCCTTTTGGCGGCAACTATGGCTGGGACGGCCGCGGCCTGGTGGTGCTGACGGCCTTTTCTCCGAGCTTCCCGCTGGAACTCACCCGGGCCGATCTGCTCGAGTTCGACCGCCGGATTGACGACGGCGATCTTTCGACCGGCCGCTTTCGCACCGGTTTCAATGGCTGGCCGGTTTACCAGGTCGGGGACAAGCCGTGAACTCCGATGTATAACGTCATCCTCGTCAACCTGGCGGCCGACGCCCGGTCGGTCGCCGCCCATTCGCATGTCGAGCAGCGCGATGTGGGGAACGATGCGCTCCGGACCCTGCTGGCGAATTTTTGTGAGATCGATCCGATCGAGAACGCCGCCGCGGAAGCCGAGATCAGGGTGCAGGTCCGGCACGAAAGCTACTTGATCCGCACCGGGCAGAAGAAACTGATTATTTACGATACGCGCAATCGCGAGCTCCCGGGGCAGATCTTCACCGTCGAACAGGTGATGAATGAGCTGGATGGGTCCGCCGCCACCGCCCGCAACGAGGCCATCATGCTGGCCCGCGCCGAGGCCGATCCCGGGGAGACGGCGACGATGGTGCCGGTCGTGGCGCTGCCCGCCGCCAACAAGTCGCGGCTGGCGGGTTTGGTGATCATGGCGGGCGTGCTGCTGGGCGCGATTCTCTACCTGACCGCGCCGTTTGCGGCCGAAGCCCTCCCGGCTGAATTCACCGCGGTCGAGAACACGGAGGTGGCCGGGCTGCAGGCCTCGCTGGCGGGGGTTTATCTCACCGGGAACGAACCCGGCCAGCACGGGATCGTGGTGACCGGCCCGGGTGAACTGAAATTGTTTGAGCTGGACGCGGTGGAGGCGCCGCGGGTCGTCTACGCGGGCTATAAACTGGGCCGGGTGGGCCCGAAGCTCTGCCTGGCGACGGACCAGCCGGGAGGAATAATTGAAGTCACCGCCGAAGGCGCCCTGCTTTACTGCGGCGAACTCTACCAGCGCATTCCCTAGAGCCTGTCTTCAAAATCAATCATGCATGATGACTGTCATTCTGAGCGAAGCGAAGAATCCACGGCAGCGAGCGTGGTGCCAAGTTCGGACGCATGGATCCTTCGCTGCGCTCAGGATGACAATGCAACTATAGATGATGTTCCCCGCTGCGCCTTCAGGCATTTCCTGATTCCACGGCTCACCCGCGCTTTCACCATCGTGGAGGTGACGATGGCGGTGTTCATTCTCGCCCTCGCGCTCACCACGTCGCTCGCGGCGCTGCAGCGCGCGTTCCTGCAACTCGACACGGCGCGCAACCTGGAGATTGCCGCCAACATGCTGCAATGTGAAATGGAAAAGGAGCGCCTCTTCACCTGGGCGCAGGCCAGCAACGCCAGTTACGCGCCGGTGATCGACCCCAGCTTCGCGCGCAACCCGGCGATCGGCGGCCGCTTCACCCTGTCGCGTGCGCTGGCTTCCGTGCATTCCGGGCAGGTGGTGCAAATCACGCTTACCGTCACCTGGCACGGCTACGACGGCCGGAGCCTGGCGCGCAGTTATACCAGCTATTACACCCAGGGGGGACTTTATGCCTATTTCTACCGCCCGTAAGCGGGCCGATGCGGCGCGGCGCGGCTTCACCTTGATTGAGCTGATGGTGGCCGCGGTGCTGGGGAGCCTGGTCCTGACCGGGGTGCTGGCCACCAATCTCCAACTCATGCGCAGCGGGGTGCGCGTCACGCAATACGCCGAAATGAGTTCACAGGTGCGCCGGGGGATCGAGCAGTTGGGGGGAGACCTGAAAAGCGCGAGTGCCATCACTTGGAACGGCGCCAGCGACATCACCCTCACCATTCCGACCCTGGCTGGATCCACCCGCCAGGTGACCTACGCGTGGACGAGCGCCACGCAGAGCTTTTTCATGGTGCCCGGCGCCAACAGCGCCGTGACCGCCGGCCGGGTCTACTTGGTGAATGGAATACCCACGCTGTCCGGCGGTGCCGCCGGCCTCGTCTTCGCCCGCTATGACAAGGATGGCAACGCCGCGACCACCGACGCGGCGACCAAGAAGGTGCAGGTCAGCCTGAATGCCGTCCGCACGGCCCAGACAGCTGCAAACTCCACCGATACGACCGTGTCGGCGATTTTCATCCTGAGGAACAAGCCCTGATGCGCCTCCGTCCGTCAATCCCATCCGTGGTCCGCCACCGCCGCAGCGAACGGGGCAGCATGTTGCTCACGGCCATGCTGTTCGCCATCGGGATTGGCGTGGTGCTGGGCACCTACCTCAATCTCAGCCGCACTTCGCTCAAGGTCGCCCACCGCACGTTTTTTGCCAACGATGCCGCCAATCTCGCCGAGGCCGGCGTTGAGGAGGCGCTCTACTGCTTCAACCAGATAACCGTCGGGACGGCGCCGGCGACCGCCTGGTCGGGTTGGACGTTCTCCAGCACCAATGCGATGAAGACCCTGCCGACGTTCAACCGCGATCAGAACGCCGTCGGCGTCGTAAAGGTTTACGTCAAGGGCTACGACGGCAGCGACACCGCGCCCTACGTCATCTCCCAGGCCACGGTCACGCCGTTCGACGGCGGTGCCCCGGTCACCAAGACCATGCACGTGGCAATCAGCCTGAGCGCCGGCCCCATTTCCCACGGATTGGTGGGGCTGAACGGAGTGTCCTTCAGCGGTGGCACTTCGGCTGACAGCTATGTCTCCAACCCCACCAACAGCCCCACCGGGCCCTGGTTGGTTTACTCCAGCGCCATTGCCCGCACCAGTGCCTCGGTCGTGGTGCTGGCCGGCTCGGTCTCCGTTGGTGGCGGGCAGATCAAGGGCAACCTTTATCTGGGCACCGGGGTGACGGTGCCCAATGCGAGCAAGGTCACGGGCACCATCACGACGAACTACTCGGCAACTTTTCCGTTTCCGACTTATCCCACGGCGGCGGGTGTCAGTCAGAGCTATAATCTCGGCTCCACCATCCCCGCGACCCTGCCCCGCGTCGGCGATCTGCCCGCGACGGACGGCCGTTATTACTATTTCTGCGCCAGTACCTCCGTCCGCAGCTTCAGCGTCACGGCCAGCCGCAACGTCACGATTGTCGGCACCGCCAGTGTCGACATGCCCATCACCTCAACGACGACCATCACGCTGCCGACCACCAGCACGTTGTATGTCTACCTGACCGGGGCCTTCACGCTGAGCGGAGCCGCCCTCAATGCGTCCGGTTACGCCGGCGCCCTGCAAATCTACACCACGACGACCACCGCCTGCACCGTCGGCAACAACAGCCAGTTGGTGGCCTGTTTCCACGCGCCCAATGCCGCTTTTTCCGCCTCGGGCAATGCCACCGCCAACACCCTGAACGGCCGTTTTATTGCCAACAGCATCTCAACCGGCGGCGGGCATAATTTCCATTACGATGAGTCGCTGCAAGGCACGGCCAGCACGACGACCTACACCGTAACCCGGTGGCTGGACCTACAGACCGCCGCCGACCGGGCCATGGTCGCGGGCCTGACCGGCAATTACCTGCAGTAAGCCGGCCTGGGGCGGTGGTGATTCAAGTTCTCCTTCGCCCCGGCTACGGAGGATATTTCTCAATCCGCTCCGAATTAAGAAATGGTGCGAGTGCCGGGAGTCGAACCCGGATCATCAGCTTCGGAGGCGGATACACTATCCATTGTGCTACACTCGCAAGGAACCGAGCGGGTAGCTTTCGCGGGCGGCGCGGCTTTTCAAGCTGTTTGTGCATGACCCAACCAAGGCATTCTAAACGCAGAGCGCACAGAGATCTCAGAGAAGCCGGAAAATCATCAGGCAGGTGCAGTTTCCCAACCCCGCGTCCTCTGCGATCTCTGCGTTAAAAATCCTAATGCGCGGCTTTCACCGCGGCGGTGAGGGGCTGGCCGATGTCCTTCAGCAGCTTCTTGAACCAGGCCTGCCGGACATTGAAGGCCTTGCCACCCTTGATCCGATCAAACTCGATGGCGCGGAGCTCGCCGCCGCGCTCCTCGTCGTGGCCGATGAGACCGGTCACGCCCTGCCGGGCGCACTCCACGGCCTTGAGCACGCAGGTGTCAATCAGCTGGAAATCCTTCTTGTTGGCCGGGGCGGAGCGGGCGAAGTAGCCGCTCTTCTGCACCAGCACCTTCTCGGCCCCGAGCATGGACGCGAAACGCTCGGCGAACCACTTGCCGGGGTTGATGGTGTCGAGCCGGACGTGGCCGAAGGCGTCGCGGTCGACCTGCGCGCCACGGGCGGTCATCTCGCTGATGATGCTGTCGAGGCCCGCGCCCTCGCTGATGAAGAGGTTCACGTTGCCCTGCGCGTCCATGATGGCGCGCAGGCGCTTGGCCTCGGCCTCGATGTCGAGCGCCAGCTCCGGCAGGTAGATGGCGTGGACGGCGTAGCGTTCGCGCACCAGGCCGATGCCGGGCACGTAGGTGTTCTTCGCGACGATCTTCTGATAATCGCGGGCCGTGGCGGCGGTGAGCCAGCCGCAGCTTCGGCCCATGACTTCATGGACGATGAGCATGCGCGCACTGGCGCCGAGCTCGGTGACCACGTTGGCGAAAAACTTTGCGCCCTGCTCGGCGGCGGTCACGGCGCCGAGGCTTTGCTTGATCGGGATGATGTCGTTGTCGATGGTCTTGGGCAGGCCGATGACATTGAGCGCGTAATTGTGCTGCTTGAGGTAGGCGGCGAGATCGGCGGCCGTGGTGTTGGTGTCGTCGCCGCCGACGGTGTGGAGGATGTCGACGCCGTCGCGCTGGAGCTGCTCCGCGGCCACGGCGAGGGGATTCTGACCCTCTTTGACGAGGCCGCGTTTCACGCAGTCCTTGGCGTTGGTGAGCTTGACGCGGCTGTTGCCGATGACGCTGCCGCCGTAGCGCCGCAGGACGCCGGCCGCCGCGCGGACCTCGGGCGTGACGACGAGGTGGTCGCCGAGGAGCAGGCCCTTGTAGCCGGAGCGGTAGCAGATGATGTCCCAGTCGGGACACTGCGCCGTGTAATGGAGGATGAGCTGGCCGACGGCGGCGCTGAGGCAGGGCGCGAGCCCGCCGGCGGTGAGGATGGCGACTTTCTTCTTGGAACTCATGGTGCGGCGCGGAGATGCAAACACCACCACCTTCCCGAATCAACCCTGAGCCGCGCGCCGATGCGGATTATTTTTTCGCCGCCTGCATGTGGCGGTGGACGAAGAACCAGTAGACGGCGCCCAGCACGGCAAGGATACCGGCCGCCCAGAGCGTGATGGAGTGGAGCTCGCCGTTTATCAGCGCCTCGTCCTGGCCGGCCTTGATGCCGAGCCAGCAGAGCAC